>JAUHWJ010000612.1 GCA_030424705.1 Alphaproteobacteria bacterium
ATGAAATTCAGCCGCTCCTTCGGGAAGGGGATCGGGTCCCACCGGTACTGGCCGAGGGAGATCACATCCTCGATCACGTTCGGCGCCGTCTTCCAGTAGGGCATGGCCACCTTGCGGAAGCGGGAGACGTGCTTCACCGAGGGGCGGATCCGATACATCCAGCTCCGCTCCAGCGTCGAATGCGGCGCGGTGAAGGGGGAGCCGGAGAGCTGTTCGGCATAGAGCCCGTAATTCACCCGCTGCGGCGAGTTCCGCCCGCGCGGGATGGCGCCGGGCAGCGCCTCCGTCTCGAAATCGTTGCCGAAACCGGGGAGATAGCCGGGCATGACGCCATAGCGGCTGTCATGCCGAAGTTCTCGGGCGCAGGCTGCTTGTTCATGGACCGGCCTCCTTGTCGCCCGCGATGGTCGTTGCAAATGCAACGATAGTCAAGATCAGGCTTCGCGGCCCCGCTCGATCCGGGCGTACTGGACGGCACGAGCTTCGTCCTTCACCCGCTCCTGCCGGCGCAGTTTTTCCACGGCTTCTGCCGAGGCGCGGGCGCGGTGCGATGCGACGCGGGCCAGTTCGGCCGCGCGTTCGTCCTTCCGGTCGTCGATCACATGGCGTGTCATCTTCGATCCTCCTTATCCCGGCTGTCTTGGTGGGCCGGACCAGAGACATAACAAGTTTTGGCGCGAATCGGGAGGGGCGCAGGCGCTTCAGCGCCGGATCGGATTGAAACCCGCCGTATAGCCGCGAAAATACTCGTCCTGATCTGGCGGATGGCCGGTCGGGACGCAGACTTTCGATATCGCCGTATAGCGCGCCGGCTGCGGGCGGCCCCTTTCCCCGTCATGGCGGCCGATCTCGAACCAGTCCGCGTTTTCGCAGGCCGCCGGCTCGATCCTCGCCTCCATCCGCGTCGCTCCCGACGCCGCCGCCGAAGCTGCGAGCGCGCAGGCGCAAATGGAAATGACCAACCCCCTCATGTCTCAAGGCTACGCGGATTCGTGCGCTCCGTCATCAGCCTTGACCGCCTCGTTGCATCTGCAATGATCCCTCGATGTTCGCGCTCGAACGCTTTCTCCCCTATCGCCTCGCCGTGCTCGCGCAGCGCGTGAGCCGCGACTTCAGCGCGATCTACCGTGAACGGTTCGGGCTCTCCGTCGCCGAATGGCGCGTTCTCGCGCATCTGAGTGCGGCGGGTTCCGTCTCCGTGCGGGAGATTCACCTCCACGCCGACCTGGAGAAGTCGAAGGCGAGCCGCGCGGCGGCGCGGCTGGAGGCGGCCGGGCTGATCGAGAAGCGCGCCGGGGAGGGGGACCGGCGGCTCGTCGCGCTCACGCTCACTCCGAAGGGGCGCGAGGCGATGGCGGCGCTGATCCCGCTCGCGGAAGCCTACGAGGCCGAGGTTCTGGCGCGGCTCGCGCCGGAGGACAGGGCGGCGCTGGACCGCGCGATTGCGGCGCTGACGGAGCGGTGAAGGGCAGGCCTTTGCGTCGTTTGCGAATTCGGACTTCGCGCGCGGCTTCGCGGGGTCTAGCGTCAGGGAAACGATTCGAAGGCGAGAGGGGCCGGCGATGCGCACGTTCAGGAAGATTCTGGTCGCCAACCGCGGCGAGATCGCGATCCGCGTCATGCGCGCGGCGACCGAACTCGGCAAGCGGACGGTCGCCGTCTATGCCGACCAGGACAAGCTGAGCCTTCACCGCTTCAAGGCCGACGAAGCCTATCAGATCGGGGAAGGGCTCGGCCCGATCGAGGCCTATCTCTCGATCCCCGAGATCATCCGCGTGGCGAGGGAATGCGGGGCGGACGCGATCCATCCCGGCTACGGCCTTCTCTCCGAGAACCCGGATTTCGTGGACGCCTGCGAGGCGGCGGGCATCGCGTTCATCGGCCCGGAGGCGAAGACGATGCGCCTTCTCGGCGACAAGGCGAGCGCGCGGGCCGCCGCCGTCGCCGCCGGGGTGCCGGTCGTGCCGGCAACGGATGTGCTGCCG
>JAUHWJ010000029.1 GCA_030424705.1 Alphaproteobacteria bacterium
AGTCGCCGACGCTCCCCGCCGCGCCGCCGAGATTGAAGCCGAGGCTCTTCGCCGCCGAGCGCTGCATCTCCGCGAACCGGATCTTGAGCATCACCTGCTGCGTACCGCCGACGGTCATGAGATTGGAGACGTTCTCCCCCGCATAGCGCGCTGCGAGGTTCATCGCCGTCTCGATCTTCCGTGCGCCGGAGACGACCCCGGAGAGAATCATACCGCCATTCGCCTCGCGTACGTCGATCCGCTCGGTCGGCAGCACCTCACGCAGCCGCTGCTTGAACTCGGAAAGGTCGGGGGTGACCTTCACGTCCACATTGGTAATAAGCCTGCCGGCCTCCCCGAGAAGGGTAAGCGTCGTAACGCCTGTCGCCTTGCCGAGAATGTAAATCGTCTGGTCCGACAGCGCAGCGACATCGGCAATTGCCGGATTCGCGACGGAAACCTCCGTGAAGCGCTGCGCGCTTTCGAGGACGATGGCGCGGTTGACGAAGACGGTCACATCGTCCGACGCGACGCCGCGGGCGGCCCGGAGCACGTTTCCGGCCTGCGCCGCGGCGCTTTCCGCCGTCATCGAGAGCGGCAGCAGGGCGAGGATGAGCGCCACGAAAAGGCGGCGAAGGCGCATGGCTGCAACCCCGGTTCGGATGGACGCGAGGCGCCCGATAGAGGCAACCCTAGCGACGAAATCCGAAAACGCAAGCGAAACTGTGAGTTACAACGCTTCCTTAATGCTGCGCCGCGAGAGGCTATTCGCAGATCAGGTCAATCCCCTTGCGCACGCAGAGGCGCCTCTCCGGGGCCGCCGGCGCCGGCGGGGCCTCTTCCTCGTTCAGCAAATCCTTGATGTCGACCGGCCGCGCATCCTCCATGACGTCATTTTCGTCGATCTGACGGAGGCCGAGGGAGATGCGGCCGATCTGCTGCGCGAGCGCCAGCTTCTGCGCATCCTCTGGGGAAACCTCAACCGTCGCGGTGCGCGCGAGTCGCGCGCGGTTCGCGTCCTGGTCGGCGAACTGGTCGACTGCGATGACCTTGACGTTCTGCATGATGAGGTTGGAGGTCAACCCGTCCCGGTCCGTCCGGGTCATGAACACGTCCACCCGGTCGTTCGGCAGGAGGAAGCCCGCGACGCCCGTCACCGCGTCGATTCGCAGCGTGAAGGCGCGCATGCCGGGGGTGAGCTGCGCCGCCATGGTCGCCCGCTCGCCGAAGCCGGTCACCTTTGTCTTGAGGATCGGCTCCTGCGGCTCGATCGCTCGAAGCACGATCCGCGCATCGCGTCCGTCGCCGAAAAGATCCTCAGCCGTAGCGAAGCCGTTCGCGGGGGCGGCGTCCTCCGGGAAATCCACGATCCGCGTGGCGTCCGGCGTCAGTTGTTCGCCGGAGCGGAGCGCGCGCGTCGCGACGACGACAGGCTTCGTGGGGATTGCGGGGGCGGTGGATCGCGCCGCCTCCGCCGCCTTCTGCGCCAGCGCGGCCTCGATCGCCGCATAGCGCTCGGCGGCGAAAAAGACGGCGCCGCCCGCGAGGGCGACGCCGAAGATCAGGATGATGACCGCGATGATCCGCATGGGCCGGCTCCCCTATCCGTTCGCCGCGTCATATGACGCGATCATGGCGAAAAGACGAACCGGGGCGCGGATCAAGCTTACTCGCCAGGCGTCTCTCCGACGGGCTCGCCGCCGGCACCCGCCCCGCCGCCGGCAGGATCCGGAAGCGCAGTGGGCACCGCCGCTTCGAGGTTCGTGGCCGCCTGGTTGATCTCGGTCGTCAGGTTGGTCACGAGGCCGCCGACGCCGGTCGTCCCGTCGCCGAAGATCGCGTAGGCGAGGCCGATGCCGATAACAACCACGGCTGCTGTCAGAGCAACCCAGTCGACGGTAACGGCGCCGGATTCATTGGCGCGAAAGCGCCGGAACGCGTTGAAAGACATGCGCATGTACTCCCTCCACATGCTAGACACAGGTGAACACGCCCGAACGATCCGACGGGGACATGGACAGACACGCTCAGCTTGCCCGGGCCCGTCGCCGGAACCCCACCCACTGGGGCGCCCGCCGCGCTACCGATGTGAGAAATAGCACTTCATTCTTTCGGCGCCAAATTAACTTATTCACTAGATTTTGCGCGGATGGAGCCGATTCAACGCCCATGGCCACACCTTCAGCGACTATAATCCCTTATATTCAATATCCTGACTGCCTTCTAGGATCGCATGCGCTCATGCTCTCCGTTCGTGAAAGGCGCACTAATGCATGAACGGAGACGGTTCGCGCTGCACAAGGGTGGGGAATTCGCCCACTCAAGCGCAGATGCGCCAATGCAGGACGCGGGCGCATGATGATTCGCGCCTTACTCATCCTCGCTCTCTTCGCCCTAGCGTCGATCAGCGGAGCGGACACGGCATCGGCACAGACGCCGGGCGCGAAGAGCTTCAAGGTGGTGAAGCCGCCGGCGGCTGGCGCCCGGAAGCGGATCACCGTCACCGTAACAGGAGCGCCCTCCGCGAGATCCTCGCCTCCCAGGCGGAGCGGCGGCGGGCAAGCGCATGGCTGGTTCTGGCGCATCGCCGCCCCGGAAGCAGAGGCGGCGGACCCGGCCCGATTGCTCCCGCTCGCTTCCGCTGCGTCCCGGATCGTGGGCGCGGCCGAGCGAGCACGGATCGAGGCCGTGGCTGGGGCGTGGAAATCGGAAATCGAGGCCGCCGCCCGCGCCGCGAAAGTCTCCCCCGCGATCCTCGCCGCGCTGGTGGCGGCGGAGAGCGCAGGGAATTCCCGCGCCGTGAGCCATGCCGGCGCGCAGGGGCTCGGCCAGCTCATGCCGGGGACGGCGCAGCGATTCGGCGTCGCAAATTCGTTCGATCCGGCGGAGAATCTTCGCGGCTCGGCCGCCTATCTCTCCTTCCTCCTCGCCATGTTCGAGGAAGACGCCCTGCTGGCGCTCGCCGGCTACAACGCCGGCGAAAATGCGGTGGTCCGGAACCGCGGCGTTCCGCCTTTCGACGAAACGCGGGACTATGTGCCCATCGTCCTTTCGTATTTCCACGAGGCGCGGGCGCTCTGTCTTCCTGCGCCGCCCGGCCCGCGGGCGGACTGCGCGCTGAACGCCGCGCCGCGCCGCCCGCCTCAGAACCTCAACGGCGGGCCGGCAGCCTCCGCCCGCGCGCCGCGCGGGGACTGGTTCTGGCAAGGCGTCGCGCCGGGGCTCGAGGCGGCTGACCCGGCGCGCACCCCGGCGCTCGCCGCCGCGGCCGCGGAGAGGATCGGCGCGTCGCTCCTCCGCGCGAAGGCTGCCGAAGTGGCGGACCTGTGGCGCGCGGAGATCGCGGCGGCGGCGCGGGGCGCGCAGCTTTCGGAGGCGCTGCTTGTCGCCCTTGTCGCGGCGGAAAGCGGCGGCGATCCGGAAGCGAAAGGGCCGGGCGGGCGGCGCGGCCTCGGCCTCCTTCTGCCGGGGGATGCGGCGCGGCTCGGCGTCGCCGACCTCGCCGACCCGGCGGAGAATATCCGCGGCGCGGCGGACCACCTCTCCCGCCTCCTCGCCCGGTTCGGGGAGGACGAGGTGCTGGCGCTGGCCGGATATGCTGCGGGCGAGCGCGCCGTGGTCGAGCAGGGCGGCGTTCCTGCGGACCGGGCGACGAGGGACTATGTCCCCGTCGTCCTCGGCTATTATCACGAGGCGCGCACGCTCTGCCTTGCGCCGCCGGAGGGGCCGCGCGCGCCCTGCATCATGGCGGAGCGGGCTAACTGACGAGCGTCGCCTCGGTCAGCCGCTCGACTTCCTCCATCGTCACGCCCTCGGCCAGCTCCACGAGCTTCAGCCCGCCCGGAACCACGTCGAAGACGCCGAGATTGGTGATGATCCGGTCCACCACGCCCTTGCCCGTGAGCGGGAGTGTGCATTCCTTCAGGAGCTTGGACTCTCCGGCCTTGTTCGCATGATCCATGATGACGACGACGCGACCTACGCCGGCGACGAGGTCCATCGCCCCGCCCATACCCTTCACGAGCTTGCCGGGGATCATCCAGTTGGCAAGGTCGCCCGTCTCCGACACTTCCATCGCGCCGAGGATCGCCATCGCGATCTTGCCACCGCGGATCATGCCGAAGCTTGTCGCGCTGTCGAAATAAGCCGTGCGGTCTAGTTCGGTTATGGTCTGCTTGCCGGCGTTGATGAGGTCAGGGTCCACCGCGTCCTCTGTCGGGAACGGGCCCATGCCGAGCATCCCGTTCTCGGATTGCAGCGTCACATCGACGCCCGCGGGAATGTGGTTCGAGACGAGGGTGGGAATGCCGATGCCGAGATTGACGCAGGTCCCGTCCTGCAATTCCTGCGCGGCGCGCGCCGCCATCTGGTTCCGGTCCCAGGGCATCCCGTTCTCCTCCGTCGCGGCGCGGCCGCCGATTCTGCTCCCGCGCTGTTTCCCACATTCCGCGCCGCCGCGCGAGGCCGCTCTCAGCCGAGAAAAGCGGCGAGGCCGAGCCCGGCGGCGAGGAAGGCCGAGGCGAGGGAGACGGGCTTCTCCCGCATCGTCGCATCCCAGTAGCCGGGCGGCGGCGCCGCGCCCTCGATCATGTCGAGTCGCCCGCGCTCCAGCCGCGCCGCCCCCCGCCAGCCGGAGGCGAGCGCGATGCGGGAGGGGGCTCCGAAGACGAGAAAAGCGAAATACTGCGCCGGCGCGATGAGCAGGAGCCAGCCGAGCATCGCGCCGAGATAGACAAGCGCGAGCGGGAGCACGACCAGCCGGTCCCATGCCGAGATCGCGGCGCCCTGCGCGCGCATGTGGCCGCCGAAGACGAAGAGCGGCAGGCCCGCAAGCTGCATCGCCGCGCCGGCATAGACCGCCGGATCGGCCGAGACGAGCCCGGCGTTCCGGTCCACCCCGCCCCAGGCGAAGCCGATGGCGATGGTGGCGAGGCCGATCAGCGGGCCGGAGCGGAGCCAGAAGGCGAGATAGTCCCGCCCCGCTTCGCGGAAGCCGAACCAGCAGAGGCCGACGAGAAGGAGAAGGACGGCGAGCCAGAGGAGCCGCCGCCCCATCGGCTCAGGCGGCCCGCACCGTGCGGTTCTCGATCCGCTTCTCGTGCGTCCCCTGGATGATGCGGTGGACGTAGATGCCGGGCGTGTGGATCATGTCCGGGTCGAGGCTGCCCCGCGGCACGATCTCCTCCACCTCGGCGACGCAGACCTTGCCGCAGGTGGCGGCGGGCGGATTGAAGTTCCGCGCCGTCTTTCGATAGACGAGGTTGCCCATGTCGTCGCCCTTCCAGGCCTTGACGATGGCGAGGTCCATGACGAGCCCGCGTTCGAGGACATAGGTCTGCCCGTCGAACTCCTTCAGCTCCTTGCCCTCCGCGATCACGGTGCCCACGCCCGTCTTGGTGTAGAAGCCCGGAATGCCGGCGCCGCCGGCGCGCATCCGCTCCGCCAGAGTGCCCTGCGGGTTGAACTCCAGCTCCAGCTCGCCGGAGAGGTACTGTCGCATGAATTCCGCATTCTCCCCCACATAGGAGGAGATCATCTTCTTGACTTGGCGGGTCTGCAGAAGGACGCCAAGGCCGAAATCGTCCACCCCGGCGTTGTTCGAGGCGACGGTGAGGTTCTTCGTCCCGGCGTCGCGGATCGCGGCGATCAGCAGCTCGGGGATGCCGCAGAGGCCGAAGCCGCCCGCGGCGATGGTCATGCCGTCGAAGAGGAGGCCGTCGAGCGCGGCCGCGGCGTCCGGATAGACCTTCTTCATGGGGATTCCCTCCTGAGGCGTCGCCCGTGTTTTCCCGCCTCGCGCGGGCGCTGTCAAACCGCCTCTCGCGCGCGCGTCAGGAAGAGATGGCCGGCGATCGGGGCGCCTGATTCGAGCCGGAGGGCGATCAGCGTCGCCTCCACGGTCTCGAAGCCCGCATTGTCGAGGAGGGACCGCAGCGCGGCCTCCCGATGGGCGAAGCGCTGGTGCGGCGTCACCCGCCACGGGGCGCCGGCGAACGCTTCCTCCGGCAGGGTCTCGGTCGAGAAAAGGAAGAGCCCGCCGGGCGCGATCCGGGCGCGGACAGCGCGGAAGAGCGGGCCGACATCCCCGAGATAGGGCAGGAGGTCCATGCCCGTCACGATGTCCCAGGTCTCGTCCGTCTCCTCCAGAAATCGGAGCGCGTCCCCGATGAAGAGATCGTCGTAGAGTTCCTTCTCCCCCGCCACCTCTATCATCCCCTCGGAGAGATCGACGCCGACTCGCCGCTCCGTCATGTCCTCCAGCGCCTCCGCCGCGAGGCCGGTGCCGCAGCCGAGATCGAGCATCGCGCCGAAAGGGCCGAGGCCGAGCATCTGGAGCCGTTCGCGCGCCAGCATCGGCGCGCCGTATTCGAGCTGATCGACGAGGATGCCGTCGAAGACCTCCGCATGCTGGTCGAAGAGCGTAGCGACATAGGCCGGCGCCGCGCGGTCCGGCGTCGGGGCCGCGCCGAGCGCGGCGAGGCGGAGCGCGGCGCCGCCCGGGTCCCTCTCGTCGAGCGCCAGGACCTCAGCCCAGACCGCGGCGGCGGCCGGGTCCCCGGCCTTCTCCAGCGCCAGCGCGCGCTCATAGGCCTCGGCCAGCGCCTCTTCCTCGGCTTCGGTCATTCGACGATCTCCACTTCAGTCCGCGCCGCTTCGGGCAGCGCGGCGAGCATCTCCGAAACGCTCCGCCCGGTCAGCGGATGGCGCCAGTCCGGCGCTATGTCGGCAAGCGGCGCGAGGACGAAAGCGCGCTCCTGCATCCGCGGATGGGGCAGGATCAGCCGCTCCGGCGCAGGGGCGGCGCCGGCGTGTTCCGGGCCGAGCGTCATCAGGGCGCGCAGCGTCTCCGCATCGGGAAGGACGGCGTCGCCGGAAGCGATGAGGTCCAGATCGCAGACCCGCGCCGCCCATCGCGCGCGCCGCTCCCGCCCGAGGGACGCTTCGACCTCATGCAACAGCGCGAGCAGCGCCACCGGCGTGAGTTCCGTCTCCATCAGCGCGGCTCCATTGACATAATCCGGGCCTGAGCCCGGCGGAAAGGCGGGCGAGCGGCGCCAGCGGGCAACGGCGAGGGGCCGAACCGCGCGCGACGTCAGGCGGCGAAGCGCCTCTTCCAGCGTTTCGCGCGGCGGGCCGAAAGCGGACGGCATGTTTGCGCCGAACGCAACGAGAACGGAAAAGATTTCCACTCTTTGAGAGACTTCCTGTCCACAATCGACATTGCATTCCCCGGCCAGTCTCATATTTTCGCACCACTTGCGGATGCCCGGAAGAAGGCCACAAGCCTTCAATATACGGGACCGCGCTACATTTCGAGGTGTCCCGAATGTTTTATCGTGACGAACGCTTGGCGCTCTTCATCGACGGCTCGAATCTCTATGCCGCCGCGAGGGCTCTGGGCTTCGACATCGACTACAAGCTGCTCAGGAGCGAGTTCCTGCGCCGAGGCAAGCTTGTTCGTGCCTACTACTACACCGCGCTGCTGGAGGATCAGGAATATTCCCCGATCCGGCCGCTGGTGGACTGGCTGGACTACAATGGCTTCACCATGGTGACGAAGCCCGCCAAGGAGTTCATCGACTCCATGGGCCGGCGCAAGGTCAAGGGCAACATGGACATCGAGCTTGCGATCGACGCGATGGAGATGGCCGAGAAGGTGGATCACATCGTCCTGTTCTCCGGCGATGGCGACTTCAAGCCGCTCATCGCCGCGATCCAGCGCAAGGGCTGCCGCGTCTCCGTCGTCTCGACGATCCGCTCCCAGCCGCCCATGATCGCCGACGATCTTCGCCGCCAGGCGGACAATTTCATCGAGCTCGAGGAGCTCAAGGACGTGATCGGCCGTCCGCCGCGCCCGCCGCGGATGGATGAGGAAGACATGCCCTCCGAGGCCGCGGAAGAGTGAGCGCGGTCGGCGCAGAAGCGCCGCGCAATTGCCGCCTCTGCCCGCGCCTCGCCGCCTATCGCGACGCGACGCGGGCCAAGAATCCGGACTGGTTCAACGGCGCCGTGCCGAGCTTCGGAGACGAGGCGGCGCGGCTTCTCGTCGTGGGCCTCGCGCCCGGGGTGACCGGCGCGAACCGGACGGGCCGACCCTTCACCGGGGATTTCGCGGGCGACCTTCTCTATGCGACGCTGACGAAATTCGGCTGGGCCAACGGCGCCTTTGCCGCCCGGCCCGATGACGGGCTGGTTCTGGCGGGGGCGATGGTGACGAACGCGGTTCGCTGCGTGCCGCCGCAGAACAAGCCGGTGGGTGATGAGATCAACCGCTGTCGCCCCTTCCTCGCCGCCCGCATCGCCGCCCTCCCCAGGCTCCGCGCAATCCTCTGTCTCGGGCGTATCTCCCACGAGAGCACGCTCCGCGCGCTCGGAGCCAAGCTTTCCGTCCATCCCTTCGCGCACGGGGCGCGGCATGAGGTCGCCGGGCTGACGCTCTGGGACAGCTACCATTGCTCCAGATACAACACGAATACGGGGCGGCTCACCGCGGAGATGTTCGAGGCAGTGTTCGAGGCGGCGCGGGCAGAGCTTGGGCCGGAAGGCTAGGCTTCGAAGGCGGGCAGGATGCCATCCGTCACCAGCCGTCGCAGGTCCCCGACATGGCCGGCGGTGCGGGCCGGGCGGTTCGGGTCCGAGGTGATGGCGATCACGAGCGCCCGGTCCGGCAGGATGAACAGCATCTGCCCGCCATAGCCGCGGGCGTAGGCGGCGCGCTCACCCCCGAGTTCGGTCAGGAACCAGCCGTAGCCGTAATCATCCCCCGAGAAGGGGGAGCGGGCGCGGGGGACCATCGACGTTTCGAGCCAGCCGGCGGGAATGACCTCCCGCCCTTCCCAGACGCCGCCGAGGCGCGCCATCTCTCCGATCCGGGCGAGGGCGAGGGGAGAGAGCGCCATCTCGTTGCCGCCGAGGAAGAAGCCCTGCGGGTCCCGCGTCCACGGAGGAATCGCGATGGCGAGCGGGCGGGCGAGCCATTCCTCCGCCATCTCGTGGAGGCTCCGCCCGGAGGCGACGGCGAGCGCCGCACCGAGGATGTGAAAAGTCCCGGTCGAATACTGGAATGCCGCCCCCGGCTCCGCGACGAACGGGCGGGAGAGGGCGTGGGCGACCCAGTTTCCGCTCTCCACCCACCGCCCGTAATTCGCTCCCGAGGTCCGCTCCAGCCCGGCCGTCATGGAGAGGAGATGGCCGAGCGTGATCGCCTCCACGCGCGGATCGGCGCCGCGCGGGATGAGCCGCGGCGCCACGTCCACGAGCCGCGCCTCCGGCCCCTCGGCGACGCCGCGTTCGAAGGCGGCCCCGGCGACGAGGGCGACGAGGGTCTTCGAGACGGATTTCACACTGGCCGCCCGGTCCGGCGCGGGGCCGCGGAAAGCGCGGGCGAGGCGCTGCTCGCCCTCATGCAGGATCACGAGGCAGCGGAGCTGATCCAGCCCGCCCGCCATGCGCGCCGCATCCTCCAGCGCGGCGGCGGGGAGGGCGAGGGTCGAGGCCAGCCCGGCGAGGGCGGCGCGGCGGGTGATCGTGCGCATGGGGAAGAGGATGGCCCCTCCCCCCCGATCTTCAAGACCGGCTCAGAGGCACGATGCGATCAGCGGGCGCATGTTCTCCGCCGTCAGCGGCACGGGGTTGCCGCCGCATGACGGGTCGCGCAGCGCATCCGCAGCCAGGCGGTCAAGGTCCGGGTCCTTCACGCCGAGTGCCGTGAGGCCGATGGGGAGGCCGATGCCGGAAATCAGCCCGTCCACAAAGGCGGCGAAGCCGTGAAAGCCCCCGCCGATCCCGAGATAGGCCGCCGCCGCCTCGATCTTCGCCTCCACCGCCGGGCGGTTGAAGGCGAGGACGGCGCCCATCACCGCCGCATTGGTCATGCCGTGATGGGTGTGGTGATGCGCGCCGACCGGATGGGAGATCGAATGGATCGCGCCGAGCCCCTTCTGGAAGGCGACGGCGCCCATCATCGCCGCGGCCATCATGTCCGCCCGCGCGAGGAGGTCGGTAGGCTCCGCCACGGCGCGTGGCAGCGCCGTCTTGACGAGGCGCATCCCCTCGAGCGCGATCCCCTGGCTCATCGGATGGAAATGGGGGGAACAATAGGCTTCGAG
>JAUHWJ010000613.1 GCA_030424705.1 Alphaproteobacteria bacterium
ATAGACAAAATCGGCGAGCGGCCGCCCGCTCATCGCATGGCCGAGATTGGCGAAGACGGCGCTCGCCATCTGGTGCGCGGACTGGGCCCGCGGCGGGATCGGCCGCTCGGAGCCCGGCAGGATGCAGGAGCAGCAATCGCCGATGGCGAAGACGCGGTCGTCCTTCGTCGTCTGCAAGGTGGGGCGGACGACGATCTGGTTGAGCCGGTTGAGTTCGAGGTCCGAAAGGCCGGGCACGAAATCCGCCCCTTTCACCCCCGCCGCCCAGACGATCAGGTCCGCCGGGATCTCTCCGCTCGCCTTCGTCTTCACCGCCCCTTCCGTGATTTCCGTGACCTGGGTCGATTGAAGGACGCGCACGCCGAGGCGGCGCAGCTCCTCCGTCACCGTCTCTGACAGCTCCTCGTCCAGCGCCGGGAGGATGCGCGGCCCGGCTTCCAGCAGCGTTACCTCAAGCTTCGATTCGTCGAAGACTTCGAGGCCATAGTTCCGCAGGCCCTTGGCGGCGTTGTAGAGTTCGGCGGAAAGCTCCACGCCCGTCGCCCCGCCGCCGACAATGGCGATGCGCACGCGGCTTTCGTGGTCACCCTGTTCGTGCCGGTAATTCGCCCGGAGGCACACGTTGAGTAGCCGGGTGCGAAAGGAATCCGCCTGGTCCCGGTTTTCGAGAAAGAGCGCGTGCTCGCGCACGCCGGGGACGCCGAAATCGTTGGAGACGCCCCCGAAGGCGAGCACGAGCCAGTCATAGCGGATCTCGTGCCTACCGATGATCTCTCGCCCCTCCTCGTCCAGCATCGGCGCGCAGATCACGCGCTGGCGCTCCCGGTCGATCCGCTCGACGGAGCCGTTGAAGAAGCGATAGCCCCAGCGCGCTGCGTGGCCGCCATAGCCAACCTCGTCCATGTTCGCGTCGAGCGAGCCGGCGGCGACTTCGTGGAGAAGCGGCTTCCAGATATGGGTCCGGTTGCGGTCGATCAGGATCACGTCGTGGTTCGCGCGGCCGTAGCGGGCGCCGAGCTTGCGGGCGAGCTCCAGCCCGCCCGCTCCGCCGCCGACGATCACGATCTGCGTCTTCTTCTGCCCGCCCGGCATCGATGGAGCCCCCCTCAGGGTCCTGACTTTGGGTCTAGAGCTGCACGCCCTTCGTCAACGCCCCGTCTATCACGAGATTCGTGCCTGTGGTGAAACTTGAAGCGGGCGAGGAGAGGAACACGATCCCGCGGGCGATCTCCTCCGCCGTCGCCATCCGCCCGGTCGGGTTGAGGCCGAGGGCGGTCTTGAAGAGGTCCGGGTTGCCCGTCTCGATCTGCTGCCAGATGCCGCCGGGGAAATAGGTGTTGCCCGGGGAGACGGTGTTGGCCCGGATGCCCTTGCCGGCGAGCTTGTAGGCGAGGCCCTGCGCGTAATGCACCAGCGCGGCCTTGAAGGCGCCGTAGGCGGGCCCGGTGAAGTCGATCTCCCGCCCCGAAACCGAGGAGACGAGCACGATCGACGCCGCCTTCGACTTTTCGAGCCAGGGCATGGCGGCGTTCACGAGGCGGACGGAATGCATCATGTCCGTCTCGAACCCGGCTTTCCACGCCGCCTCGTCATCCGCCACGGCGAGTGCGGAGACGTTGGCGACGACGATGTCGATCCCGCCCATCGCGTTCGCGGCCTCGCCGACGAAGCTTTCGAGCGCGGCCTTCTTCGAGACATCCACCGCCTGCCCGAAGGCCGGCGTGCCGCCCTTCATCAGGGCGGAGACGGTATCTCGCACCTCGCCCTCGTTCCGCGCGCAGAGCGCGACGCGCGCGCCTTCTGCGACGAAGATCTCCGCCGCCGCCCGCCCGATTCCCTTCGTGCCGCCGGTGATGACGGCGCGCAGACCTTTCAGACCCAGATCCATCTTCAGGCTCCCAGCCAGGATTTCTTCATCGACGCGCCGAGCGTGTATTTCGGGTCGACCATGTTGCCGACGCG
>JAUHWJ010000614.1 GCA_030424705.1 Alphaproteobacteria bacterium
GTCCGCCTCCGCCACCGCCGCCTTCGCCGCCAGAAGCCGCTCCGGCCGCTCGCCCCATTCGGCGGCGGCGAAGACCTCGACGACGAGGCCCGGGAAGTCGCCCGCCAGCCGCGCCGTCGCCCGCGCCGCCGGGCCCGCCGCATGGCTGTCCAGCGTCACGATGACGACGCGGTAGGCGGCCGTTCCGGGGGCTTCACCGCGCATAATGGGCCTTCGCCTCGTAGAGGGTTTCGACCGAGATCGCGGAGACGCCGCGCTCCGCCGCGAACTTCTCCGTGTTCCGCCGCGCCTTGCCGCGCACGAAGAAGGGGATCTTCTTCAGCTCCCGCTCCGCCTCGGCGAGCCAGGTGAGGTTGTCGTTCACCGCCAGCGCGGGCTCCGGCTCCGGCGCGGGCGCAGCGTCGATGGCGCGCGGCGCGTGGCCGCCATGGTGGCTCGGCCCCGCCTCGTCCCGGAACTCGAAATCGTCGCGGAACATGTGGAGGAGGTGCTCCTCCAGCCCCATCACCAGCGGATGCACCCAGGTGTCGAAGATGACGTTCGCGCCCTCGAACCCGACCTGGGGGGAGCGGCGGGCCGGGAAGTCCTGCACATGGACCGGGGCGGAGATGACGGCGCAGGGGATGCCGAGCCGCTTGCCGATATGCCGCTCCATCTGCGTGCCGAGGATCAGCTCCGGCTGCGCCTCCTGGATCGCCGCCTCGACCTCGAGGTAATCGTCGGTGACGGCCGACGACCGCGAAGCCCATCTCTTCCGAGGCGATCCGCGCGGCGGCTGCGGCGTGCGTCCCGTCCCCGAAGATGAAGACGCGCTTGCCGGTCAGATAGGTCGAATCGACCGAGCGCGAATACCAGGGGAGCCGCAGCCGCCCCTCGTCCGGCGACGCGTCCATCTCCGTCAGCCCGTTGACCTCGCGAATGAAATCCCGCGTGGCGGAGACGCCGATGGGGACCGTCTTGGTGAAGGGGAGGCCCAGTTCGCGCTGCATCCAGCGGCAGGCCCCCTCGCCCGTTTCGGGATAAAGGAGCACGTTGAAATGCGCCGAGCCGAGCCGAGCCACGTCCGCCGGGCTCGCGCCGAGCGGCGCGACGACGTTGACCGCGACGCCAAGCTCGAAGAGGAGCCCGGTCAGCTCCTCCACATCGTCCCGGTGGCGGAAGCCGAGCCCCGTCGGCCCGATGATGTTGCAGCTGATCCGCTCCGTCCGCGCCATCGGCTTCGCGAGATGCCGCACGATCTGGAGGAAGGTCTCGTCCGCCCCGAAATTCTCCTTCCGCTGATAGCTCGGGAGGTCGAGCGGGATGACCGGGATCGGCAGGTCGAGCGCCGCCGCCATGCCGCCCGGATCGTCCTGGATCAGCTCCGCCGTGCAGGAGGCGCCGACGATGATCGCCTCCGGCCTGAAGCGCTCATAGGCGTCGCGGCACGCGTCCTTGAAAAGGTCCGCCGTGTCGGCGCCAAGGTCGCGCGCCTGGAAGGTCGTGTAGGTTACGGGCGGCCGATGGTCACGCCGCTCGATCATCGTGAAGAGAAGGTCGGCGTAGGTGTCGCCCTGCGGCGCATGAAGAACGTAATGCAGCCCCTTCATGCCGGTGGCGACGCGCATGGCGCCGACATGCGGCGGGCCTTCATAGGTCCAGACGGTCAGCTTCATCCCGCCGCCTCCCCAGTCTTCGGCGCAAGCGCCTTCAGCATATCCCGCCGCCGGAGCGGCCGGGCGAAGAGCGCGGCGAGGTCGCCGGCCTGTTCGTAGAAATGGACGGGCGTGAAGACGAGTTCGATCGCCCACTTGGTCGCCAGCCCCTCCGCCTCCAGCGGGTTGGCGAGGCCGAGGCCGCAAACGGTGAGATCGGCCCGCGCGGCCCGCGCCCGGTCGAGCTGCTTGTCGACATCCTGCCCCTCGGAGAGGAGCGGACCCTCTGCAATCAGGTCCAGATCGGGGCCGACGA
>JAUHWJ010000615.1 GCA_030424705.1 Alphaproteobacteria bacterium
TCCCCCCGCCGCGCCCGACCGCGCGGCGGTCGTGAAGCTGAGGGACGGCGCGGGGGAGAAGGTCGCCGTCTACCTGAACCCCTATGACGGCGCGGTGCTCGGCCATCACTGGGATGCGGGCTTCGCCGGCTCCCGCGCGATCTGGGTGGTGCGGAAGCTCCACTCGCTCGAATATGTCGGCTGGGTCGGCAACCGGGTCATCGAGGCCGTCGCCGGCTGGGCCGTGATCCTCGCCGGAACCGGGCTCTATCTCTGGTGGCCGCGCGGGCGGAAGGTCGGCGTCTTCGCCCCGCGGAAGGCGAAGGGCCGCCCCTTCTGGCGCGATCTCCACGCGGTGACGGGCGCCTACGCCGCGCTCTTCATCGCCTTCCTCGCGATCACCGGGCTCCCCTGGTCCGGCTTCTGGGGCAAGCAGTTCTACGATCTCTCCTACAAGGCCGGGATCGGGATGCCCGACGGCTATTGGGACTCCTATCCTGTCTCGACCGTGCCGACCGGGGAGGCGCTGGAGCGCGCGCCCTGGATTCTCGAGGGCCAGCCCATGCCGCAATCCCTCGTCGCCGCGGGCGTGCCCGTCGGCATCGACCAGATCGTGGCGAAGGCGGAGGCGATGGGCGTCCATCCCGGCTTCGCGCTCAACCCGCCCTCGGGGCCGGAAGGCGTCTTCACCGTTTCGGTCTATCCGGACGACATCACGCATGAGCGGGTGGTGCATTTCGACCAGTATTCGGGCGATGTCCTCTTCGACATGAAGCTGGCCGATCTCGGCGCCCTCGGGCGGGCGGCGGAATGGGGGATCAGCGTGCATATGGGGCAGGAATTCGGACTGGTGAACCAGATCGCGATGCTGCTCGCCTGCATCGCGATCGTGCTGATGTCCGTCGCCGCGATGGTCATGTGGTGGAAACGGCGGCCCGCGGGCGGGCTCGGCGCGCCTTCGGTTCCGGCGGATTTCCGCGTGACGAAGGGGATCGCGCTCGCGACGCTCGCGCTCGCGGTCTTCTTCCCGCTGGTGGGGCTCAGCCTCGCGGTCATGCTGCTGATCGACCTCGTGCTGCCGCGGGCGCTCCGGGCGCGGGTGGCGTAGGGGCGCCGTCAAAGAAAGCGCCCGGCCGATCCGCCCCGCGGATCGGCCCGCGGCCGCCCGCCCCCAGGCGGCCGCGTCTCCGCGGCCACCACGGGCGGCCGCGCGCCGGTGCAAACCGACGCGGCGGCTTGGCGCCCCTCGGCCTCCGGCTTGCGCCTCCGGCCGAACGGCCTCGGCATCTCTCCACTGGAGAGATGCCTTTCGAGGCCGTGGCGAGAACGCTGACGGTCGGCTCCCAGCCCCTACCCCGCCAGCGCCTTCGCCAGGTCCCGCGCCACGGCGAAGGCGCCCTTCACCTTCGCCTCGCCGTCCTTCCAGTCCCGCCGGATGACAAGCTTGTTCTCGCGCAGCTTGGCGAGCCCGCGCTCCCCCTCGATATATCCGACGAGCCCAGCCGGGTTCGCCACCTTGTCGCCCCGGAACTGGACGACGCAGCCGCGCTCGCCCGCGTCCAGTTTCTCGATGTTCGCCTTCCGGCACATCGTCTTTATCCGCACGATGCGAAGGAGCGTCTCCACCTCCTCGGGCGGCTTGCCGAACCGGTCATGCAGCTCCGCGGCAAAGCCTTCGAGGTCGCGCCGCGTCTCCAGCGCCGAAAGCCGGCGATAGAGGCCGAGACGGAGGTCGAGGTCCTCGACGTAAGTATCCGGAATGAGGACAGGAACGCCGAGGCTGATCTTGGGAGACCAGGTCTCCTCCAGCTCGGTCAATCCTTCGACCTCGCCGGAGCGGAGCTTCGCGATCGTCTCCTCCAGCATCTCCTGATAAAGCTCGTATCCGACTTCCCGGATATGGCCGGACTGCTCCTCACCGAGGAGGTTCCCCGCGCCGCGAATGTCCATGTCGTGGCTAGCCAGCG
>JAUHWJ010000616.1 GCA_030424705.1 Alphaproteobacteria bacterium
AGGCGTCCCGCCCGTCCGGCCCCGCCGGGCTCCGGTTCGCGCCGGTCGCCGCGCCGCCGTCCTCGGCGGGGGCGAGGACGGCCATGCCGCCGCCCGTCAGCTCAAGCGCCTCCAGCGTGACAACGGCGCCGGCGGCGATCTCGAAATGGGGGGTGACGGAGAAGACGCCGTTGCCGGTGAGGAAACCGCCGAAGATCTCGACATCCGCGAGCCCGTCGCCGTCGAAATCGCCGTTGATCGTCAGCCCGTCGCCCGAGGTGATCCGGAAGGCGTTGCTCGTCGTCGCCGCCGCCGTGGGCAGGGTCGAGTCCCGGTCCATGTCGATCCGGTTGAAGCCGCCCGCGAAGGCCGCCGGGTCGAACACGATCTGATCCGCCCCGGGAGTCGCGTCCGCGAGGCGGATCGCCTCGCGCAGAGACATCAATCCCCCGTCCGCATTCACCTCGTCCCGGTCGAGGTTCGTATTCACGACAATCCGCATCGGCGGGAACATTTCAGCCGCCGCCTTGATTTTCAATGCACTTTTACACTTATCGTGCCTAACGGGCGGATTCGCCCGCGGGGCGCCGCATCTGGCCATCGCTCGCGAAGGGCGGTATGAGCGCGGCGCTTCCTCTCAGGAGACGACAAGATGGGCTATCGGATCGCCGTCGCGGGCGCCACCGGCAATGTGGGCCGCGAAATGCTGAACATCCTCGCCGAGCGCGAGTTCCCCGCCGACGAGGTCGTCGCGCTGGCGAGCCGCAAATCGCTCGGGCAGGAATGCGGCTATGGCGAGCGGACGCTGAAGACGCGGGATCTGGACACGTTCGACTTCACGGGCTTCGACATCGCGCTCTTCGCCATCGGCTCCGGCCCGACGAAGACCTATGCGCCGAGGGCGGCCGCACAGGGCTGCGTCGTGATCGATAACTCCTCGCTCTATCGCTACGACCCGGACGTTCCGCTGATCGTGCCGGAGGTGAATCCGGATGCGGTGATGGGCTATGCGAAGAAGAACATCATCGCGAACCCGAACTGTTCCACCGCGCAGATGGTCGTCGCGCTGAAGCCGCTGCATGACCGGGCGCGCATCCGCCGCGTCGTCGTCTCCACCTACCAGTCCGTCTCCGGCGCGGGGAAGGAGGCGATGGACGAGCTCTGGAACCAGACCAAGGGCATGTACGTGCCGGGGCAGGAGGTCGCCCCCTCGAAGTTCCAGAAGCAGATCGCCTTCAACGTCATCCCCCAGATCGACGTCTTCATGGAGGACGGCTCCACCAAGGAAGAGTGGAAGATGTCCGCCGAGACGAAGAAGATTCTCGACCCGAAGATCGGCGTTCACGCCACCTGCGTGCGCGTTCCTGTCTTCGTCGGCCATTCCGAGGCGATCAATGTCGAGTTCGAGGACGAGCTGGACGAGGACGAGGCGCGGGAGATCCTGCGCGAGGCGCCGGGCGTGCTCGTCGTCGACAAGCGGGAGCCGGGCGGCTACGTCACGCCGGTCGAGTGCGTGGGCGACTATGCGACTTATGTGAGCCGCATCCGCACCGACCCGACGCAGGACAACACCCTCTCCTTCTGGTGCGTCTCCGACAATCTCCGCAAGGGCGCCGCGCTCAACGCCGTGCAGATCGCGGAGCTGCTCGGGCGGCGCGCGCTGAAGAAGGGGTGAGCGCCTAAAGCGGCCTCCGGTCTGACTGAGTCCGTCAGGCCGGAAACCGCTCTTGCGGAATCATGCGCGGGGGCCGCGGCCTCGGGTCGTCGGCGGCTTCGCCCGGCTCTCGGCATGGCCCTGCGCCTTCTCCACCTCAGGATTCCCATTGTCTTGCCGCGGCGCGGCGATAAGACTTGGCTTCATAACGCCGGCAGCGTGAGAAACCCGGCGACCCGTCAACAGGAGGCGTGAATGAAGATCCTCAAGTCCGCCGCGCTCGGCGCGCTGGCGTT
>JAUHWJ010000030.1 GCA_030424705.1 Alphaproteobacteria bacterium
ATCGCGCGCGCGATGCGCGCCGAAGCGCCGCCCTCGCCGCCGCCGGCGGCGCTGCTCGACGACCTTTTCGACCTCTACACGATGGAGCGGGAGCGGGAAGTGCATCTCGCGCTCGTCGGCGGCGGCGTCGCGCGGCGGCGCGACCCGCCGGCGCCGAAGCCGGCGGCCGAGACGGCGGAGGACGCGCTGGCGGATATCTTGTTCTGAGTTTTCGGACCTTTCGAGAAGGGAGGCCAGCGACGGCGCGAAACGGGGCGGAAATCCGACCCAAGCCTGATCCGATCAACCTGCGACTTTGACGATCAAACGGAGGCCTACATGTCACCCCGACCGACAGCAGAGCGCGCCGCCCTTGATACGCTCTTCGCCAACCTGGCTAGGCGGGGCGTCTCCGCGGACGAAACCGCTGTCGGGCAAGTGGCGGCATCCCGAAGGACCAACGCCGCACACGAGACCGGGATGCTGTCGGGAACCGAGACAGCTCTTGCGACGGCGGACGGAGACAGGCCGGTCGCCCTCTCGCTCGCGCGCGCACCAGTGCGCCACTGCGCGGCATCCGTTGCGCCAGATCGGGCTGCTCACGCAGCCCCGACGACCGAAGTGAACCGCGTTTTCATCTCGCAGGAAAGAGCGATGACTTCGCCAAGGGCGACAGGAGCGTCCGAAACGGCATGCGCTCGGCCGACCGTCGCCTACCTTCCCGTGATTGCGAGGCGTGACACGCCCCGCTTCGATACAACCACAGGAAGAGGACGCGAAGCGACGCTCCTGAAGCCGAGCGACGCGACGAACGGATCCGCCCGCTTCGGGGAGCGCGACGCCAGAAAAGCCTGTTCTTCAACCCGGCAAGAGAGAGCGCACCATGCAGAGCATTGCTGAAACCCAAGACGAACTGGGCCGCGGCGCCGGCGTCAGCAGGCGAATCTTTCTTGGGCTTGGCGGGGCCGTCGCCCTTACGCTCGTCTGCGCCAGCGTCGCGATGGCGGCGTTTCTGGTCATCTCGGGGGCGGTGGAGCGCCTGCGGGAGGAGCGTGTCGGCGCGCTTGTCGGCGCAAACGAGTCTCTTGTCGTCGTCGCGCAGCTTGACGATGCGTTGAAGGCGATGCGGCGCGCGGCCGATCCCGAAGCCCTCGAAGCCGGAGCGGCGGCGTTCGCTCAGGCGATGGCGGCGCTCAATGCGACGCCGGCCCGAGACGGACAGGTCCGCCAGGGATTGTCCGTCGATATGGATGAGGCGCGCAAAGCCGGCGAAACGCTGCTCGCCGCACGCCGCGAAGATTTCGCGGCGGCGGCCGAACGCGACGCCTCGATCGACAGGCTGACGACGCTCGCAGCCCTGGCCGAGGAACAGCTTCACCCGATCGTGGACGCCGCAAAGGCGGAACTGGTCTCCGGTGTCGAAAGCGTGTCGGATTTTGCGGCAGCAACCGTGCGGGAACTGGTTGAGGTCGATGTCCGCAAGACGGAGCAGGCTCTCCGCCTCCGCGCCGCCGCCAACCTTCTGGCGGGCTCCGCGCTCGCTCAAAGCACGGTCTTCGACCCGTCGCTCAAAGCCATCCTCGGAGAGTCGGCGGCGAACGCGGAGGGCCGGCTGACGACGGCGCTGTCAGAGCTTACTGCGCTGGACACGGCCTCTGGCGCCAGCCTCGCCGAGCCGAGCGCGCGGCTGATCGAGCAGGCGACGAGGGTTCGCAGCCCCGGTTCCTCTTCGATCGTCCAGAAGGCTTTGCTCGAAGCGGCCCAAGAGCTTGAGAACGCAGTGGACTCGCTCCTCGACGAAAAGGTGAGGGAGCTGACGCTCCGAACCGAGGATTCGATCAAGGCCACCAGCGATACGCTGTCCGCCCTGATGAACGGGCCGTTCGCGCGTATGGAGAACAGGCTGGAACTCTACGGCTTCATGCATGAGACCATCGGCGGCGTCTACGCGGCGGCGGTGGCGCACGATCGCATCGGCGTCGATGCCGCGCGAGCGCCGCTGGACCGCGGGCGGAAAGCGCTCGGAGAGGCGCGGGTGGCGGGAGGCGATCTCGGCCCGGTCGGCATAACCATCGACGAAATCCTGGAAGCGGCCGACCCTGAGACAGGCGTCGCAGCCATGCGGCTCAGGGAACTCGAGGCTGGAGAGCAGGCGGCGCTTGCCGCCGAGCAGGCCGAGGCGGCCATGGCCGCGCTCACGCTGAAGGCGCGCGCAGAGATCGACGGCGCCGTGGCGGGCATCGAGAAGGCCGGCGGAGAGGTGAATTCCGCCATCGCCGCCGCCCAGATCGCGCTCGCCGTCGTTGCGGCGCTGAGCCTCGTCATCGGATTGATCGCCTTCCGAATGGTCCGTCGGGGCGTCGTCGCGCCGCTCCGGGCGCTGGCGGGGCGCACGCGCGCCCTCGCGGCCGGAGACCTGGCGCCGATCTCGGGCTTCGACGACCGGAAGGATGAGATCGGCGAGATGGGGGCGGCGCTCGTCGTCTTCCGGGAGAATCTCGCGCGTTCCACGGCGCTGGAAACGCGGCTGCAATCGGTGCTCCGGCGCGCGCGGATGAGCGCGCAATCCGTCGCCGGGGTCAGCGAAAGCCTTCGGGAGAATGCGGAGGCGATCAACGAGGGCACCGTCCGGCAGTCCAGCGCCGCACAGGAGGCTTCGGCGGCGATCACCGAGATGTCCTCCAGCCTCCGGCTGATGGCGGACAATTCCGAGGCGACCGACCGGATCGCACGCGAGATGGCCGAGGCCGCGAACCGCTCCGGCGCGACGGTGCGGGAGGCCCTCGGCGCAATGACGCAGATCGCGGAGCGCATCTCCATCGTGCGGGAGATCGCGCGGCAGACCGACCTCCTCGCGCTCAACGCCGCGGTCGAGGCGGCGCGGGCGGGGGAAAGCGGGCGCGGCTTCGCGGTCGTCGCCGCCGAGGTCAGGAAGCTGGCGGAGCGGAGCCGCGCCGCCTCCGAGGAGATCAACGAGCTCGCTTCGCGGACGGTCGCCCTTTCCCGCGAGGCGGGGGCGCTGCTCGATGACCTGGCGCCGAAAGTGGAGAAGACCTCCGGCCTCGTGAAGGAGATCTCGCTCGGGACGCGCGAGCAATCCACTGGGGCCGAGCAGATCGACGACGCCATCCGGGCCCTGGCGGAAGTGGTGGAGCGGAACCTCTCCGCCGCCGCGGCGGCGCTGGAGACGGCGCAGGACCTTTCCTTCCAGGCGCAGGACCTCACGGCGACGATCGACGACGCCGGCAGGGATACGTCGGACGGGCGCGACGAAGCGGAGGAGACGAAGCGGGAGGCCGCGCCCGAAAGAGCCCTCGCCGCCGCCGAAGCGTGAGCGGGGGAGCCCGGCTTAAGGAAGATTTCAGCGAGTCGGGGGCAGAGAAGCACAACGCGGGGCGCGCGCACTTCGCCCCCGCCGGCCCCAGAGCGAACCGGGGCCGGAAAGCGGCACGAAACGCCAGCACAGGAACGGAACGTCCATCATGAACCTCCTCGCCAGACTCTCACCCTCGGGCAAGAAAGCCGCGGCGGAGACCGCCACCGCGGCGCCGGCCGAACTTCTCCCGCCGCCCGCCGCGGCGCCGGCCCCGGCGGCCTCGGCGTTCCGCCGGACCCGTTCGGCGCTGATCTTGCTCGACGCGGAGATGCGGCTCCTGGAGGCGAACGAGTCGGCGCTGCGCTTCTTCGCCGAACGGGCGGAGGCGTTCCGGGCCCTTTCCCGCGATTTCGACCCGGCGAAGCCGCTCGGCGCTAAGCTGGACTTCTTTCCGGGGACGAAGGGCAAGCAGGCCGGGCTCTTCGCCGCGGGCGAGCCGGCGGACGCGGCTTTCGGCGGCATCGTCGTCGAGCTGAACCCCGCCCCGCTTTCGCCTGAAGAAGACGGGCGGGCGGGCTTCGCGGTCGAGCTTCGTGACATGACCGGTGCGATGCAGGCGGCCTTCGGCGACCGCGCGCTCATTCTCGCGATCGAGGCGCGCGAGGCGGTGGCCGAGTTCGACCCTTCGGGCGTGCTCGTCAGGGCCAACCCGCTCTTCCTTGAGGCGCTAGGCTATGACGCGGAGGAGATCGTCGGCAAGCCGCACTCGCTCCTCGTCGACGACGCCGAGCGCGAATCGCTCGATTACCGGGATCTCTGGGAACATCTCTTCCGGGGCGACGCGGTGGACGGCACGTTCCGCCACGAGACCAAGGATGGCGGTGTCGCCCATTTTCGCGGCGGCTGGCGCCCGATCGCGGACGTGTCCGGCGCCGTGGCGCGGATCGTCTTCATCGGCCGCGACGCGACGGGCGAGGAGACGGAGCGCGAGGAGGCGCGAAAGGCGCTCGACAGGGCGGATTCGGCGCTCTCCCGCGTCGTCGCCGGGCTCCGCGGCGGGCTTGCGCGCCTCGCCGCCGGCGACCTCTCGCTGCCGATCGACCAGCCATTCCCCGAGGAATACGAGCAGCTGCGGCATGACTTCAACGCGACGCGCTCGCGCCTTTCGGACGTCCTGCGCGAGATCGCGGCCGGGACCGGCGGCATCCGCGCCGGCGCCGGCGAGATCAGCCAGGCGGCTGAGGACCTCTCCCGCCGGACCGAAAGCCAGGCCGCCGCGCAGGAGGAGACCGTCGCGGCGCTGAAGCAGCTCACCGACAGCGTGCGCGCCGCGGCGGCCGACGCGGCCAAGGCGGACGACTTCATCGCCGCCGCCGCCGCCAACGCCCGCGACAACGGCGAGATCGTGGGCCATTCGCTCGACGCGATGCGGAACATCGAGGAATCCTCCGGCAAGATCGCGCAGATCATCGGCGTGATCGATGACATCGCCTTCCAGACCAACCTCCTCGCGCTCAACGCCGGGGTGGAGGCGGCCCGGGCGGGCGAGGCGGGCCGCGGCTTCGCCGTCGTCGCCTCCGAGGTTCGCGCACTGGCGCAGCGCTGCTCGGATGCGGCGAAGGAGGTCAAGACGCTGATCTCCTCCAGCGCCCGGCAGGTCGAGGAAGGCGCGAAATATGTGGGGCAGACCAGCTCCGCGCTGGAAGAGATCATCGCGACGGTGGGCGAGATCAACGCTCTCGTCGCCGCCATCGCAGGCGCGCTGCGCGAGCAATCCTCCGGCGTCGGCGAGATCATGGCGGCGATGGACCAGCTCGACGGCGTGACGCAGCAGAACGCCGCGATGGTCGAGGAGATGACGGCGGCCGGCCATGAGCTCCGGGAGGATTCGAACCGGCTCGGGGAGATCATCGGCCAGTTCGGCGTCGGCGACGGCGGCGGGCGCGAGGCGAGCCCCGCCCCGGCGCGCCGCGCCTTGCGGACCGAAGGTTCCGCCGCCCTCGCCGTCGATCCCGACGAGGACTGGAACGAGTTCTGAGGCTCTGAAGACCGGGGGCTGAACGATGCGCAAGACCAGGGTTCTAATAGTCGACGATTCGCGCACGATGCGCCGGCTCATCGCCGCAACGCTGCTGCGCGATCCCGATGTCGAGGTCGTCGGCGAGGCCGGGGACCCCTACGAGGCGCGCGAGGCGATCAAGGCGCTCTCGCCCGACGTGCTGACGCTGGACGTCGAGATGCCGGGGATGGACGGCATATCCTTCCTCCGCAAGCTGATGCGGCTGCGCCCGACGCCGGTCGTCATGGTCTCCACGCTCACGGCGAAGGGCGCCGCCACCGCGATCGAGGCGCTGGTCGAGGGCGCGGTGGAATGCGTCTGCAAGCCGGGCCACGGCGACGACGGCGAAAGCTTCGCCGCCCTGCCTCGGATCGTGAAGCAGGCGGCGCGCGCGCGGCTTCGCGGGCCGGCCCCC
Source organism: Alphaproteobacteria bacterium (assembly GCA_030424705.1). GTDB lineage: Bacteria > Pseudomonadota > Alphaproteobacteria > Rhodobacterales > Rhodobacteraceae > Pikeienuella. The sequence continues at coordinate 5,770 of JAUHWJ010000030.1, forward strand.
GCCGGGGCGCGGCCGGCCGCCGCGGCCGCCATGCCCTTCGCGCCCGACCGGATCGTGATGATGGGCGCCTCAACCGGCGGGGTCGACGCGCTCAGCGCCATTCTCGGCGGCTGGCCGGCCGACTGCCCGCCAACCCTGATCGTGCAGCACATGCCGGTAGGCTTCACCAGGCTGCTCGCCGCGCGGCTCGACGCCGCCGCCGCGCCGCGGATCATGGAGGCGGCGGACGGCGCGCCGCTTCGTGCGGGCGTCGTCTACATCGCGCCGGGCGGGCCGCTGCATCTCGAGGTCGATTCGGCCGGGCAGCATTGCCGGCTTGTCGAGGGGCCGAAGATGCACGGCGTCTCCCCGGCGGTGGATCGGCTCTTCGCCTCCGCCAAGCCCACGGCCGGCCGGGTCGCCGCCGCGGTGCTTTCGGGGATGGGCCGCGACGGCGCCGACGGATTGCGCGCCCTGCGAAACGCCGGCGCGCGGACCTTCGCGCAGGATGAGGGGAGCTCCGTCGTCTACGGGATGCCGAAGGCGGCGGCGGAGGCGGGCGGGGCGGAGCGCGTCCTCCCGCTCGAGAGGATGCGGGAAGCGCTGCTCCGCGCCTGCGCCGCCTCCCCGCATCCGGCATGAGCGACGAGCGGCCACTCCCTCAGGCGCAGACCCTTCGGCATGTGATGCAGGGGGAATACGCCGTTTCCGCGGATCCCGACGCCGTTCTCGCAACGCTGCTCGGCTCCTGCGTCGCCGCCTGCCTGCATGACCCGGTCGCGAAGCTCGGGGGCATGAACCATTTTCTCCTGCCGGAGACCGGAACCGACGACACCCGCGCGCGGCTCTTTGGCGCGCATCTGATGGAGCTGCTCGTCAACGAACTTCTCCATCTCGGAGCACGGAAGGAGCGACTCGTCGCAAAACTGTTCGGCGGAGCGAGAGTGGTTTCCGGCCTGAGCCGAATCGGCGAGGCGAACGTCGCCTTCGCGCGGCGTTTCTTCATGGACGAGAGAGTGCCTCTGATCGCCGAGAATGTGGGCGGGCGGCGCGGGCTCCATCTCCGTTTTCATCCGGCGACGGGCGTGGCGAGGACCCGCCCGATCGCCAAGATCGAGTCGCTGCCGCCGGTTCGCGCGGCCGAGCCGAAGGAGCCAAGAAGTGGCCATGTCGAACTCTTCTGACCCCCGGGGATGGGGCGCGGCGGGCGCCCGTTCGCGTCTTCTTAAGGCCGCCCGCCCTATAAGACCGGAGGCGCGGGGCCGCCGCCCGGAGCGCCTCTCTAGGGCGCGCGGGAGCGGACCAGCGGCGGGAAAATCGAAGGAGCCAGTCGTGAAGACCATCGAACTTGAGGCCGCGCTGGGCACCGGCGCGGCCGCCGGATTGATCGAGGCGCTGCGGGAGAGCCGCGGGGCCGAATTGCGGCTCGACGCGTCGAAGGTCGAATCGCTCGGCGCGGCCTGCCTTCAGGCGCTGCTCGCCGGCGCCGCGGCCTGGCGGCAGGACGGCGCGAAACTCACGCTCGCCGAGCCATCGGAGGCGTTTCGGTCCGATGCGGCGACGATGGGCGCGACGGCACTGCTCGCCGAACTCGAGGGGGCGGCGGCGTGACGCTAACCGTGCTCGCGGTGGACGATTCGCGCACCATGCGCGATCTGCTGCGCAAGGCTCTTTCCGATGCCGGTTTCACCGTCCACACCGCGGATGACGGCGTGCACGGGCTGGAGACGCTCGAGACCTGCGCGCCCGACGTCATCATCACGGACATCAACATGCCACGGATGGACGGCTTCGGCTTCATCGAGGCGGTGCGCGCCGACGCGCGGCGCGGGCGCATCCCGATCCTCACTCTCACCACCGAGAGCGCGCCGGAGATGAAGCGACGCGCGCGCGAGGCGGGGGCCACGGGCTGGATCGTGAAGCCTTTCGACAAGGACAAGCTCGTCGCCGCCATCCGGCGCGTGGCGGCGTAGGGGGAGGCGGCGATGAGCGAGCTCGACGAACTCCGGGGCGGCTTCTTCGAGGAATGCGAGGACCTTCTGACCGTCCTCGCCGAGGGATTGCAGCAGCTCGCGGACGGCGACGACGACCGGGAGACGGTGAACGCCGTCTTCCGCGCGGTCCATTCGATCAAGGGCGGCGCGGGGGCTTTCGGGCTCGACGTTCTCGTCAACTTCGCCCACAAGTTCGAGACATCCCTCAACGAATTGAGGGATGCGCGCATCCCGAAGAGCGAGCATGTCATCGGCGTGTTCCTCCGCGCCTCGGACATCCTGGCCGACCTCGTGGCCGCGATGCGCGACGAGACGGCGACGGACGACGCGGCGATCGAAGCCTCGCTCGAGGAGATCGTCGCGCTCATCCCCGTGAAGCCCGGCGCGGAGAAGGCGGACGAGAGCTATGCGCCGATGTCGCTCGATTTCGGGGCGGACGAGCCGGCGGGCTTCGAGCCCGCCGCGCTGGAGACGCTCGACTTCGCGCCCGAACCGGTGGCAGGGATCGAGGCGCCGGCCGGGCCCGCGATCTGGCTCCTGAACTTCCGCCCTGCCCCCGGGCTCTACGCCCGCGGCAACGAGCCGCTCCTGCTCCTCCGGGCGCTTGCAGCGCTCGGCCCCTGCGAGATCGAACTCGACACAGGGTCGCTGCCCGCGCTCGGAGACCTCGGGCCCGAGGATGCGGGCCTCGCCTGGCGCATCCGGCTGGAGACCGAGGCGAAGGAGGAGGAGATCTTCGAGATCTTCGAATTCGTCGCAGACGATTGCGCGCTGGAGGCCGTCCCCGCCGAAAGCGGGCCGGCGGAGACCGCCGCCCCCGACCTCCCGGCCTTCGAGGCGCCGGCCTTCGAGCCTGCGCCGGAGCCGATTGTTGCGGCGGAGCCGGCGTCCGCCGAGCCCGCGCCCGCAAAGGCCGCCGCGCCCAAGGGCGAGGACGGTGGGAAGGCCGGCGAGGGCAAGGCGGGGGACGGGTCGAAAGCCTCGATCCGGGTGGATACCGACCGCATCGAACGGCTCGTCAACCTCGCCGGGGAGCTCGTCATCACTCATGCGATGCTGACGCAGCGCATCGCCGAGGCCGGGCTCGCCCGGCACGCCGCCATCGCCGAGGGGCTGGACGAGTTCCGGATGCTGACGCGCGACGTGCAGGAAAGCGTGATGGCGATCCGGGCGCAGCCTGTCCGCCCGCTGTTCCAGCGCATGACGCGCATTGTGCGCGAGGCGGCGCATGCGACGGGAAAGTCGGTGAAGCTCGTCACCGACGGCGAGGGCACCGAGGTGGACAAGACCATCGTCGAGCGCCTGGCCGACCCGTTGACGCACATGATCCGCAATGCCGTCGATCACGGGATTGAATCCGCGGAAAAACGCGCCGATGCGGGCAAGCCCGCCGAGGGGACGATCCGCCTCTCCGCCGCGCAGCGCTCGGGCCGGATCGTGATCGAAATTGCGGATGACGGCGCGGGGATCAACCGCCCGCGCGTCCTTTCCATCGCCAAGGAGAAGAAGCTTATCCCCGCCGATGCGGAGCTGAGCGATTCGGAGATCGACAACCTCCTCTTCATGCCGGGCTTCTCCACCGCCAAGGAGGTCTCGGCCCTTTCGGGCCGGGGCGTCGGCATGGATGTGGTGAAGCGGGCGATCCAGGCGCTTGGGGGGCGCACGATCATCTCCTCGAAGCCGGGGGAGGGCAGCGTCTTCTCCATCAGCCTGCCGCTCACCCTCGCGGTGCTGGACGGCGTCGTCGTCCGCGTGGCGGACCAGACGCTCGTCGCGCCGCTCGCCGCCATCGTGGAGACATGCCGGCCCACAAAGGCCGACCTGAAGCGGATGGGGTCGCGGGACCATGTGCTGCTGGTGCGCGGCGAGCCGCTGCCCATCGTGGATATCGGGGCGGAGCTCGGATTTCGCCCGCCGGTCGAGACTCCGCTCGATTCCGTGCTGATGGTGGCGGAGACGGAGGGTGGCGCGCGCTGCGCCCTCCTCGTGGATGACATCTTCGACCAGCGGCAGGTCGTCATCAAGGGGCTGGAAGAGGGCTTCGGCAGGACCAGGGGCGTCGCGGCCGCGACCATCCTCGGGGACGGGCGCATCGCGC
>JAUHWJ010000617.1 GCA_030424705.1 Alphaproteobacteria bacterium
AATCCCCTCCGCCCCCGCCTCGACATCCTCGGGCGTGAGGAGGCAGCCCCCCTTCTCCGCCCGCCGCTTGCCGAGGGTGAGGAGCCGGCAGAGCCGCCCCCAGGCGGCGCGATCCCGCGGCAGGGCGGTGATCTCCGCCCCGTCGGTCAGGACAAGCCGCGCGCCGGGGATGAGGTGCGGCAGGGAGCGGAGCGGGGCCGAAGTGGGGGGCGACGGCGGGGCGGGCTTCGCCGGCCCGTCGCGCGAGGCTGCGCCCGCCTTCGCCGCCCGCGCGCGGACGTCGTTGTAGTCCACATTCGTCTTCTCCCGCACGGCCGCCGCGCCCTCCCGCGCCATCTCCCGGAGCGCGACATGGGCGCGGACGACGCCGGCCACCGAATTCCGGTCCGCCACCGCAATGTGCGTCAGCCCCAGCTCCCCCGCCCGCCGCGCCATCTCTTCGGGATGGGAGGCGCCGGTGAGGAAGGTGAAGTTGGTGGTGGCGGAGAGTTCGGGGAGCATGGGCGGTTCCGGATGGCTGCCGGAGATATATTCCTGTTTTGTTCTCTTTTCGAGTCCGGGCGGGTTTGCCCATGAGCGAACCGCTCCCAAGAGCGCCCGGCCGATCTGACCCGCGGCAGATCGGCCCGCGGTCGTCGCCCCCCGGCGACCGCGAGTCCGCGCTCGCCGCGACGACCACGGCCCGATCTGCGACCGACGCGGCGGCTTGGCGCCCCTCGCCCTCCGGCTTGCGCCTCCGGGCGACGGCCTCGGCATCTCTCCCCCGGAGAGATGCTGGTCGAGGCCGGGGGCAAACGGTTAGCGCGCGGCAAATGCGTCTCCCCTCGTGGGCCCTTCGCCCCTGGGCGCCAGGCTTCATGGCGGATAATCTTCGTCCATGAGCAAGGCGGTCTTCACGCACAAGGAATCTTCACGCTACGACGACGACCCGGCGCTGCGCTATCATTTCCCCCGCACCTATCTCCGCGCCGTCGAACGCGCCGTGGGCGACTGGATCGTCTACTATGAGCCGCGACGCACCGAGGGCGAGCGTGCAGGCGGGCGCCAAGCTTATTTCGCCGTCGCGCGCGTGACAGGCATCGACCGTGACCCGGCTGATGAGGACCTGTTCTACGCGCGCATGGCCGACTATCTGCCGCTGCCCTCTCCGCCGCGCTTCGAAACCGAAGGCGGCTATTATGAAAGCGCCCTGAAGAAGCCGGACGGCTCCACCAATCGCGGCGCCGCTGGGCGCGCGGTGCGGCTCATCCCCGACCATGAATTCGATCTGATCCTTGCGGACGGCTTCGCGGGAGTCCGGGAGGATCTCGGCGCCGCCGACTGGGCGGCCGGAGTCGACTCTCTCCCCGAGGACGAAGCCGGAAGGCTCCACGATCCGATGCAGCCCTTCATCCGGCCGATGGTCGAACGGCTGAGCGCGCGACCCTTCCGCGACGCCGCCTTCGCAAGGGATGTGAAGGCGGCCTACGCCAACACCTGCGCGATGACCGGGCTCCGCATCCTCAACGGCGGCGGGAGGCCGGAAGTGCAGGCTGCGCATATCCGCGCCGTGGAAGACGGAGGCACGGACAGCATCCGCAACGGCCTCGCGCTGTCGGGGACGATGCACTGGATGTTCGACCGGGGGCTTCTGTCCGTCGATGACGATCTGACGATCCTCGTCGCCGAAAGGAGCCTGCCCGAAGCGGCCGCGCGGCTGATCCGGCCGGAACGGAAACTGCTTGCGCCGGCCGCCCCGCACCTGCGCCCTCACCCCGCTTATCTGTCCTTCCACCGGGAGACGCGCTTCAAGGGATGATCGCCCCCGCGAACCGCGCAGCCGACCGCCCGGCCCGGAGGCCCGTCGCGAGGCAGGCGGTGAGGAGGTAGCCGCCCGTCGGCGCCTCCCAGTCCAGCATCTCGCCGGCGGCGAAGATT
>JAUHWJ010000031.1 GCA_030424705.1 Alphaproteobacteria bacterium
AGGACATTCCGCTGCCCGACGACTGAGGGCTGGGAAATGGTCTGGCCGCAGGCGATGGGCAGCGGAATGTCCTCGAAGGCGCGGTCCTGAAAGGCGCGGTCGAGGAAGAATTCGCGCGGGGTCTTCTCGAAGGCGTCGAGCAGGCGCTGGTCGGTGATCCCCTTCGAGCGGAGCGCGAAGACGAGCCGCATCATTCCTTCGGCCCTCGCCTCCGCGCTCAGCGTCATTCAGCGGCCTCGATCGCCGCCTGCGCCTCCGCGAGGAGGGCATGGTCGGTCAGGTCCGGGCGCATCGGCGTCGCGGTGATCCACCCTTCGGCGCAGAGCGTGCTGTCCGCCTCCGGCGCGGCGGCGGCGTTGCGGGCGTTGTGGGCGAGCCAGAAATAGCGGCGCTGGTTCGGCGCCAGCGCCTCCTGCACCTGGAAGGCTCCGCCGCGGCGACCCTGCGGGGCGAGGGTGAAGCCGCGGACGGCGGCGGGCGCGAGCGGCGGGAAATTCACATTATAGAAGACGTCCTGACCGAACGGCAGGGCGAGGACGCGGCGCACCGCGCCCGCCCCGTGCGCCCTTGCGGCGGCGAAGGCGTCCGCCGGCGCGCCGGGGCCGGAGGCAAAATACTGGCTGAGCGCGATGGCGCGGACGCCCTGGATCGCCGCCTCCTTCGCGCCGGCGACGGTGCCGGAATAGACCGCGTCCTCCGCCACGTTGTGCCCGCGATTGACGCCGGAGAGGACGAGATCGGGACGTTCCGGCAGGAGCTTCGTCACGCCGGCGATGGCGCAGTCGGCCGGGTGCCCCTCGATGCAGAAGCGCCGCTCCCCGAGCTGCGTGACGCGCATCGGCGAGGTGTAGGAGACGCAATGCGAGGCGCCGGAACGCTCGGTTTCCGGGGCGACGACCCAGATCTCGCCGGAAGGACCGGCAAGCTCCGCCGCGATCTCCTCCGCCACGGCGAGGCCGGGCGCGTTGATGCCGTCGTCGTTCACGATGAGAATGCGCATGCAGGCCCCGCTCTTCCGGATCGCACTCATGTAAAGCCCGCGGCGGGACGCGTCCACCGCCTTCGCCGCGGCCCGCCTGTTACGATTCGAGCGCGCCGCCCGGACCGATCCGCCGCGCGCCGCCCATCCGCGGGCGTAGCGGCGCGGGGATCGCGACGCCGCCGTCCGCCTCCTGATACGTCTCGATCACGGCGATGAGCGCGCGGCCCACGGCGAGGCCTGAGCCGTTCAACGTGTGCAGGAATTCCGGTTTCGCCTCCGGCTCGGGCCGGAAGCGCGCGTTCATGCGGCGGGCCTGGAAATCGCCGCAGAGCGAGCAGGAGGAAATCTCGCGATAGGCGTTCTGGCCGGGGAGCCAGACTTCGAGGTCATAGGTCTTGCGGGCGCCGAAGCCCATGTCTCCGGTGCAGAGGACGACGGTGCGATAGGGGATTTCCAGCGCCTCCAGCACGCCTTCGGCGCAGCGCCGCATCCGCTCCAGCTCCGCCTCGCCCTCCTCCGGGCGGGTGAGGGAGACCATCTCCACCTTCTCGAACTGGTGCTGGCGGAGCATGCCGCGCGTGTCCTTCCCCGCGCTGCCGGCCTCGGAGCGGAAGCACTGGGTGTGGGCGACGTAGCGGCGGGGGAGGCTCGCGCCGTCGAGGATCTCGCCGGCGGCGAGGTTGGTGAGCGTCACCTCCGCGGTGGGGATGAGCCACCAGCCGTTCTCCGTCCTGTAGCTGTCCTCCGCGAATTTTGGGAGCTGGCCGGTGCCGTAGAAGGCCTCGTCCTTCACGAGGACGGGCGTCCATGTCTCGGTCAGGCCGTTCGTCTCGATGTGATGGTCGATCATGAACTGGGCGAGGGCGCGGTGGAGCCGCGCGAGCGCGCCCGAGAGGACGACGAAGCGGGCGCCGGAGAGCTTCGCGGCGGCGGCGAAGTCCATGCAGCCCATCGCCTCCCCGATCTCGTAATGCTCCTTCGGCGCGAAGGCGTAGTCGCGGGGGGCGCTCCAGCGATGGACCTCGACATTGTCGTTCTCGTCCGCGCCGTCTGGCGCGTCCGCGAGGGGAAGGTTGGGGAGGCGGGCGAGGGCGTCCGCGAGGCGGGAATCCTCGGCCTTCGCCTCTTCCTCCAGGCGGGCGATCTCTTCCTTCTTCGCCGAGACGAGATCCCTGAGGCGGGCGAATTCCGCCTCGTCGCCCTTGGCCTTCGCGGCGCCGACGGCCTTCGAGGCGGCGTTGCGCTCAGCCAGCGCGGCTTCGGCCGCGGCGATCTTCGCGCGGCGCGCAGCGTCGAGGGCGAGGAGTTCGGCCGATACGGGGGCGAGACCGCGCCGGGCGAGCGCGGCGTCGAAGGCTTCGGGGTTCTCGCGGATATAGCGGATGTCGTGCATGGCTCGGCCCTCGGCTGGAACGGCGCTTCTATGCCCGAGCGGCGCGGCGGAGGCCAGAGCCGGCGGCTTGACTTCGCGGGGCGCGGCGCGGAAGGAGGCCGAAAGGACAGGGAGGCGCGGATGAGTTGGGCGTTCATCTTTCCGGGGCAGGGGGCTCAGGCGGTCGGCATGGGGCTCGACCTCGCGGCGCGATATCCTTCGGCGAAGGCAGTATTCGAGGAGGTTGACGACGCGCTTGGCGAGAAGCTCTCCTCGCTGATCGCGGAGGGGCCGATCGAGACGCTGACGCTGACGGCGAACGCGCAGCCGGCGCTTATGGCGACCTCGCTGGCGGCGCTGCGGGCGCTGGAGGCGGAGGGCGTTTCGGTCAGGAACGCCGCCTTCGTCGCCGGCCATTCGCTGGGCGAGTATTCGGCGCTCACGGCGGCGGGGGCCTTCACCGTCGGCGAGGCTGCGAAGCTCCTGCGCGTCCGCGGCGAGGCGATGCAGGCGGCGACGCCGGAAGGGGTCGGCGCGATGGCGGCGATCCTCGGCCTCGACTTCGCGGCGGTGGCGGAGGTCGCGGCCGAGGCGGCGCAGGGCGAAGTCTGCCAGGCGGCGAACGACAACGACCCGGCGCAGGTCGTCATCTCCGGGCATCGCGCCGCGGTCGAGCGGGCGGCGGAGATCGCGAAGGCGCGGGGCGCGAAGCGGGCGCTGATGCTGCCGGTCAGCGCGCCGTTCCACTGCGCGCTGATGGCGCCGGCGGCGGAGCGGATGCGCGAGGCGCTGGCGGGCGCGACGCTGCGCGCGCCGGCCGTTCCGCTTGTCGCGAATGTGCGGGCGGAGGCGGTTTCCGACCCGGAGACGATCCGCGCGCTTCTGATCGAGCAGGTGACGGGCGCGGTGCGCTGGCGCGAAAGCGTGATGTGGATGGCCGGCGCAGGCGTGACCGGAACGGTCGAGATCGGGGCCGGCAAGGCGCTTTCGGGGATGGTCAGGCGGATCGAGAAATCCATGGCCGCGCTCGCGGCGGGGACGGCTGACGAGGCGAGCGCCGCGGCGGCGGCGGTGAAGGGAGAGGCATGATGTTCGATCTGACGGGAAAGACCGCCCTTGTCACCGGCGCCTCCGGCGGGATCGGGGCGGCGATCGCGCGCGCTCTGCTTGGCGCGGGCGCCGAGGTCGGCCTTTCGGGGACGCGGACGGAGCCGCTCGAGGCGCTCGCCGCGGAGCTCGGCGCGCGGGCGCATGTGCTTCCCTGCGACCTTTCCGATGGCGCGGCGGTGGATGCGCTCGTGGGGCGCGCCTCCGAGGCGATGGGCGGCGTTTCGATCCTCGTGAACAACGCGGGACTGACGCGGGACAATCTCTTCATGCGCATGAGCCAGGAGGAATGGGACCAGGTCATCGCCGTCAACCTCACGGCGACGTTCCGGCTTTCGCGCGCCGCGCTCCGCGGGATGATGAAGGCGCGCTGGGGGCGCATCGTCAACATCAGCTCGGTGGTCGGCGTGACGGGGAATCCGGGGCAGGGGAATTACGCCGCCTCGAAGGCCGGCATGATCGGGATGACGAAGTCGCTCGCGGCGGAGGTGGCGAGCCGGAACGTGACGGCGAACTGCATCGCGCCCGGCTTCATCCGCACCGCGATGACGGACGCGCTGAAGGAGGAACAGAAGGCGAAGATCAACGCCGTGATTCCGGCCGGACGCATGGGTGAGGCGGAGGAGATCGCCGCCGCCGCGCTCTATCTCGCCAGCGAGGAGGCGGCTTATGTCACCGGTCAGACGCTTCATGTGAATGGCGGAATGGCGATGATCTGAGCGCCGCCACGGGCGAGCGGAGCGGCGGGCATTCCCCCGTTTGCACTCCCCGGCGCTTATGGTAAGAGCCCCCCAAGCGACGCGGGCGCGCCCCGAAGCGTGAAGAACAACAAGCCGGCCGTTGCGCCGACCGCCGAACCGCAGCGAGGCGCCTGCCTCCAGAAGAGGGAACGAGTATGAGCGATATCGCAGATCGCGTTAAGAAGATCGTCGTGGACCATCTCGGCGTCGAAGAGGACAAGGTGACCGAGAAGGCCAGCTTCATCGACGACCTCGGCGCGGACAGCCTCGACACCGTCGAACTCGTGATGGCGTTCGAGGAGGAATTCGGCATCGAGATCCCGGACGATGCTGCCGAGACGATCCAGACGTTCGGCGACGCGGTGAAGTTCATCTCCGATCACGCCGAAGCCTGAGCTCCGGCGAAGACGGACGGAAACGGCGCCCGGGCATCTCGGGCGCTGTTTTTTTGTCCGGCCCGTCGCTAGAGTTCCGCGCTTGAAGGCGAGGAAAGAAAAGAGAAGCGCATGAGACGTGTTGTCGTGACCGGTCTTGGAATGGTGACGCCGCTGGGCTGCGGCGTCGAGGAGACCTGGGCCCGGCTGATCGCCGGCGAATCCGGCGCCGGCGCGATCAAGGGCTTCCCCGCCGATCATCTCCCCTGCCGCATCGCATGCGAGATTCCGCTGGGCGACGGGCCGGGCCTCTACAACCCCGACGATTGGGTGGAGAAGAAGGAGCAGCGGAAGATCGACCGCTTCATCACCTATGCGCTGACCGCGGCGGAGCAGGCGATCCGCGATGCGGGCTGGGTGGATGTCGACGAGGCGGAGAAGCTGCGCACCGGGGTCATGATCGGCTCCGGCATCGGCGGAATCGAGACGATCGCGGAGACGGCGGTGACGCTGAAGGAGAAGGGGGCGCGGCGCGTCTCCCCGTTCTTCATCCCGTCCGCGCTCATCAATCTCTGCTCGGGGCAGGTTTCGATCCGCCACGGCTTCAAGGGTCCGAACCATGCGGTGGTGACGGCCTGCTCGACCGGCGCGCACGCCATCGGGGATGCGGCGCGGCTCATCATGCTGGGCGACGCGGACGTGATGGTGGCGGGCGGCGCGGAAAGCCCTGTCTGCGAGATTTCGGTGGCGGGGTTCTCCGCCTGCCGCGCGCTCTCGACGAACTGGAACGACGAGCCGCACCGCGCGTCCCGCCCTTATGACAAGGGCCGCGACGGGTTCGTGATGGGGGAGGGCGCGGGCGTCGTCGTGCTCGAGGAACTCGACCATGCGGTGAAGCGCGGCGCCAAGATCTACGGCGAGGTCGCGGGATACGGGCTTTCGGGCGACGCCTATCACATCACCTCGCCTGCGCCGGACGGCGACGGCGGGTTCCGCTCCATGGCCGCCGCGCTGGCGCGGGCCGGGATCATGCCCGGCGATATCGATTACGTGAACGCCCACGGGACCTCGACGCCGCTCGGCGACGAGATCGAATTGAGGGCGGTGACGCGGCTGCTCGGCAATGCGGCCGGCGGCGTCACGATGTCTTCCACGAAGAGCGCGATCGGGCATCTCCTCGGCGCCGCGGGGGCGGTGGAGGCGATCTTCTGTGTTCTCGCGATGCGCGACGGCGTGGCGCCGCCGACACTGAATCTCGAGGACCCTTCTGTCGAGAGCGAGATCGACCTCGCCCCGCTGAAGGCGGTGAAGCGCGATATCGACGTCGCGCTCTCCAATTCCTTCGGCTTCGGGGGGACCAACGCCTCGCTCATCTTCCGCAAGGTCTGAGCGGCGGCGATGGCCAGACACCTCGCCGCGAATGCGCTGACGGTCCTGTTCGTCCTCTGCCTCGTGCTGGCGGGGCTGGCGACATGGTCCGTTCGTTCCTTCACGGCGCCGGGGCCGCTGACCGAGGCGCGCGAGGTCGCGCTGCCGCGCGGCGCCTCGCTGACGACCGTTTCTGAGCGGCTGGAGGAGGAGGGCGTCATCACGAACGCAACGATCTTCCGCCTCGGCGCGCGCTATCGCGGGGAGGACCAGGCGCTCAAGTTCGGGGAATACGAGATCCCGGCCGCGGCCTCGATGGAGCAGGTGCTGGAGATCATCGTCTCGGGCCGCTCGATCCAGCACCGGGTCACGGTTGCGGAGGGCCTGACCAGCTGGGAAGTCGTCGAGCTGTTGCGCGCGAACGATCTCCTGACCGGGGAGATCGCGGAGACGCCGCCGGAGGGAAGCCTCGCGCCCGACACCTATTTCGTCGCTCGCGGCATGAGCCGCGCCGAGCTGATCGGGCGGATGCAGGCGGCGCAGGCCCGGATTCTGGAAACGGCGTGGGAGATGCGCCTGCCGGACACGCCGCTCCGCACGCCGGAGGAGGCGCTGACGCTCGCTTCGATCATCGAGAAGGAGACCGGGGTCGCCGAGGAGCGGCCGCTTGTCGGGGGCGTCTTCGTGAACCGGCTTCGACGCGGGATGCGGCTGCAATCGGACCCGACGATCATCTATGGCATCACGGGAGGGCAGGGCCCGCTCGATCGGTCGCTCACCCGCTCCGATATCGAGCGGCCTACAGCCTACAACACTTATGTGATCGACCGGCTCCCGCCGGGACCGATCGCGAATCCCGGACGCGACGCGATCCTCGCCGCGGTGCGGCCGGAGGAGACTGAAGCGCTGTACTTTGTCGCCGACGGCACGGGCGGCCACGCTTTTGCGACGACCTTGCAGGAGCACAATCGCAACGTTGCCGCCTGGCGGCGGATCGAACGCGAGCGGCAGGGAAACTGAGCGGAGATGCAACCCTGAATTTAGCGCTTGACTTGGCGCTCGCTCCGGTGTAGCTAAGGCGCACACTGCGAAGAATCCGAAAAGCCGGCGGCACCCTGTGCGCCGGTTTTTCCTTTTCCGGAAAGATCGCCATGACAGGACCGTCCAGCGACGCCGATACGGCGGAGCGGCTGCTGGCGCATGCGCGTCAACTCTATCAGAATCTGGCAGGGGAGCTCTCCAAGGCGCTGCGGACCATCGCCTCCGACGAGGAGGTCGAAGCGGCGAAGGGGCGGGCGGAGACCATCCGCTCGCACCGCAAGGCGCTCCAGACCGTCCTCGAGATCGAGCTTCAGTTCATCAAGGACTCGCAGAAGGCGGAGACGAGCCATGTCATCGACCTCGAAGCCGCCCGCGCCGAAGTCTATCGGCGCCTCGATCGCCTGGCGGCCTCGGGAGGAGATCGAGGCGTTGCTTGAGGGGCTCTCGGAGAATGCGCAGGCGGCGCTGCCCTATCTCTTCGATCTCTGGGGCATGCCGCGGCACCAGCTGCCTCCGGAAGGGGCCTGGCACACCTGGCTCATTCTTGTCGGGCGCGGCGCGGGGAAGACGCGGGCCGGGGCGGAGTGGATCCGCTCCCGCGTAGAAGGCGCGACGCCGGAGGCGCCGGGGCTTTGCTCCCGCGTCGCGCTTGTGGGCGCGACGCTCGACGAGGCGCGGGACGTCATGGTTCACGGGGAGAGCGGGATCGTCGCCTGCTCGCCGCCCGACCGGCGCCCGGTCTGGCACGAGGGCAAGCGCACGCTGACCTGGCGGAACGGCGCGCAGGCGACATGCTTTTCCGCGGCGAGCCCGGAGAAGCTGCGCGGCCCGCAATTCGACTGCGCCTGGGTCGACGAGCTCGGGAAGTGGAAGAATCCGGAGCGGGCCTGGGACATGCTCCAGTTCGCCCTCCGGCTCGGCCGGAATCCGCAGCAGGTGGTGACGACGACGCCGCGCGCGAACCCGGTGCTCGAGCGGCTGCTTGAGGATGAGGGGACGGTCACCGTATCGGCGCCGACCTGGGAGAACCGCGCCAATCTGGCGGACGGGTTCATCGACAAGGTGGTGAAGCGCTATGGCGGCACCTCGCAGGGGCGTGAGGAACTGGACGGCGAGATGGTTCTCGACCGCCCCGGCGCGCTCTGGTCGAGGGGCCTGATCGAAGCCAACCGCGTGAGCGCGGCGCCGGAGCTCGAGCGCGTCGTCGTCGCTGTCGATCCGCCCGCGAGCGTGGGGGAGAACGCGGACGAATGCGGGATCATCGTCGCCGGCAAGGCGCGGGGCGCGGACGTCGCCTATATCCTCGCCGACCGGTCGAGCCACGGCGAGACGCCGCAGCAATGGGCGGCGCGGGCGATCGCTGCGTTCGAGGAATTTTCGGCCGACCGCATGGTCTTCGAGATCAACCAGGGTGGAGCCATGGTCGAGGGCATCGTCCGCACCCAGTCGCCGCATGTCTCGTTCCAGGCGGTTCATGCGCGCCGCGGGAAGGCGCTGCGGGCCGAGCCGGTCTCCGCTCTCTACGAGCAGGGGCGCGTCCGCCATGTCGGCCTGATGCGCGCCCTCGAGGATCAGATGCGGGCCTTCGGCGCGACGCCAAGGAGCCCCGACCGGGTGGATGCGCTTGTCTGGGCGGTCTGGAGCCTGCTGATCGAGGAGCGCGGCCAGCCGCGCGCCCGTCGAATCTGAACGACGCTGACCGGAGAGAGCCATGATTTTCAGACGTTTGCTATCCGGCGCGGCTGCGCCGGACGAGAAAAAGGCGTCGGCCGTCGGCGGCATGATCGCCTTTCATGGCGCCGCCCGCGCCGCATGGGGACCCCGCGACACGGTTTCGCTCACGAAGGCGGGCTATCAGCAGAATGCGGTCGCGTTCCGCGCCGTCCGGATGGTTGCGGAGGCGGCTGCGGCGGTTCCGCTGCGGCTCACCGTTCTCGGCGCGGCGATGAGCGAGCATCCGCTGAGCGCGCTCCTGCGCTCCCCAAATGCAGGGCAGGACGGGGACGGATTGCTCGAAGCGCTCTATGGGCACCTGATGCTGAGCGGGGACGCCTATCTCGAAGCCTCCGCGCTCGACGACCGCAACGCGCCGGGCGAGCTGCATTCGCTCCGGCCGGACCAGATGCGGATCGTGCCGGGCCCGGATGGCTGGCCGGAGGCCTACGAGTATCGGGTTGGCGGGCGGGCGCACCGGTTCGACATGACGACGGAGGCGCAGCCGATCCTCCACCTGCGCGGCTTTCATCCGCTGGACGATCACCACGGCATGGCCCCGCTGGAGGCGGCGGCCGCGGCGATCGACATCCACAATTCCGCCGGCAAGTGGTCGAAGGGCCTTCTTGACAACGCCGCGCGGCCCTCGGGCGCGCTCGTCTACAAGGGCGCGGACGGCTCCACGCTTTCGGACGATCAGTTCCGCCGGATCACAGAGGAGCTCGAAAGCGGGCACCAGGGGGCCGGCAACGCCGGGCGGCCCATGCTGCTCGAAGGCGGGTTGGACTGGAAGCCGATGGGCTTTTCACCTTCCGACATGGAGTTCCTCAGAACGAAAGAGGCGGCGGCGCGGGAGATCGCGCTCGCCTTCGGCGTTCCTCCGCAGCTCGTCGGCCTGCCGGGCGACAACGCCTATTCGAATTTCCAGGAAGCGAACCGCGCCTTCTATCGCCAAACGATCCTGCCGCTCGTCAGGCGCGTCTCCGCCGCTCTTTCCGGCTGGCTCGGCTGGCGGTGGGGCGCGGGGCTCCTTCTCACGCCCGACCTGGAGGCGATTCCTGC
>JAUHWJ010000618.1 GCA_030424705.1 Alphaproteobacteria bacterium
GCCCCGCCGCCTCCGGCATGTTGAAGCGCAGCACATGCGGCAGCACCAGCGCGTTGGAAAGCCCGTGCGGCACGTGGAAATGCCCGCCGAGCGGATAGGCGAGCGCATGGACCGCGGCGACCGGCGCATTGGCGAAGGCCATGCCTGCGAGCATCGAGCCGAGCAGCATCGCCCCTCGCGCCTCCCGGTTTCCGGGCTCGGCGCAGACGGTGCGGATGTTCGCGCCGAGAAGGCCGAGCGCCTGCCGCGCCAGCGCGTCCGACATCACGTTCTTCTTGTGCTTCGAGGTGTAGGCCTCGATCGCGTGCACCATCGCGTCGATCCCCGTCGCCGCCGTAACCGCCGCGGGGAGGCCGACGGTGAGCTCCGCGTCCAGCACCGCCCAGTCGGGGAAAAGCTGCGGGGAGACGACGCCCTTCTTCTCCGCCTCGCCGGTGGTGACGATGGAGATGGGCGTGACCTCGGAGCCGGTCCCGGCGGTCGTGGGCGCCAGGATCAGCGGCAGCCGCACGCCTTTCACGTTGCCGATTCCATACATGGATTCAATCGGCTGGTCGGAAATCGCGAGAACGGAGACGAGCTTCGCCGCATCGAGAGAGGAGCCGCCGCCGACGGAGACCACGCCGTCCACCCGCTTCTCCCGCGCGAAGGCGGCGGCCCGCAGGATCATCGCCTCCGGCGGGTCCGGCACCACATGGTCGATCAAGATCACCGCGACCCCGGCCTCCCGCAGGCTCTCCATGGCCGGCCCGGCGATCCCCGCCGCGAGGATGCCCCTGTCCGTCACGAAGGCGGCGCGGGTGATGCCGAGCCCCTTCGCGAGTTCGCCGATTTTCGCGGTCGCGCCCGTCTCGGAGAGGATCGCGCGGGTGGTCTGGAAGGTGAAGGCGGTCTGCATGGTCGGGCTCCCTCGATTCCCGCGAGGATAGGCAAGGCTGCGGCGCGCCGGAAGGGCGGGGCGACATTTCATGCCTGAAGCTTTCATTGCCGCAAGGGCCCCGCTGCGCTATCCCCTCCCGTGAAATGAAGGAGGAGCGAAGCCATGCTGAAAGCGGTTGACGACCACGAGACGCAGACCCCGGAAGCCGCGCGCGCCAAGCCGGCGGCGTTCACCTGGGATGATCCCTTCCTCCTCGACGATCAGCTGACCGAGGACGAGCGGATGATCCGCGACACGGCGGCGGCCTATTGCCAGGATCGCCTGATGTCCCGCGTCACCGAGGCGAACCGGCATGAGATCTTCCACCGGGAGATCATGAACGAGATGGGCGCGCTCGGCCTCCTCGGCCCGACGATCCCGGAAGCCTATGGCGGGCCGGGGGTCAACTACGTCTCCTACGGCCTCATCGCGCGGGAGGTGGAGCGGGTGGATTCGGGCTATCGCTCGGCAATGTCCGTCCAGTCCTCGCTCGTCATGCATCCGATCTTCGCCTACGGGACGGAGGAGCAGCGGCTGAAATATCTCCCGAAGCTGGCGACGGGCGAATGGGTCGGCTGCTTCGGCCTCACCGAGCCCGACCACGGCTCAGACCCGGGCGGGATGATCACGCGGGCGAAGCCGGTGGACGGCGGCTATCTCGTCTCCGGCGCAAAGAACTGGATTTCCAACTCCCCGATCGCCGACGTTTTCGTCGTCTGGGCGAAGTCGGAGAAGCATGGCGGCGGCATCAAGGGGTTCATCCTCGAAAAGGGCATGAAGGGCCTCGCCGCGCCGAAGATCGAGGGCAAGTTCTCGCTCCGCGCCTCCGTCACCGGCATGATCCAGATGGATGAAGTCTTTGTGCCGGAGGGGAATCTTCTCCCGAACGTGCAGGGCCTCGCCGGCCCCTTCGGCTGCCTCAACCGCGCCCGCTACGGCATCGCCTGGGGCGCGATGGGGGCGGCGGAGTTCTGCTGGCACGCCGCGC
>JAUHWJ010000619.1 GCA_030424705.1 Alphaproteobacteria bacterium
GGCGAGTTCCGCCGCGAGCCCGAGGTCCATCAGTTCCCGCACCGCGTTCGGCTGCAGGTTGATGCCGACGCCGAGCGGCTTCACCTCCCGCACCTGCTCCACGATGCGGCAGGGCAAGTCTATCTGCCGGCAGGTAAGCGCCAGTGTCAGGCCGGCAATGCCGGCGCCGGAGATCAGGATGGTCATGGACTTTCCTCCTCGCGCCAGATTACGCGCGCCGGCGCCCTTGCGCGAGAGGCCGCCGCCGCGCTTCATGGCGAAAAATCGGAGGAGCGCGATGTTTCTGATGGAAAAGCTGGCCGCGCGGGCGGCGGCGGGGCGGCCTGTGCGGGTCTGCCTCGTGGGGGCGGGGAAGTTCGGCTCGATGTTCCTGTCCCAGGTCCCGACGACGGTGGGGATGAATGTGACGCGGATCGCCGATCTCCGGCCCGACGCGGCGCGCGCCGCCTGCCTGACGGTAGGATGGGACGAGGCGCGGATCGCCGCGACGGCCTTCACCGACGACGCCTTCGCCGCCATGGCGTCTGACGATGTGGAGGTGGTGGTCGAGGCGACGGGAAACCCCCATGCCGGCGTCCGCCACGCGCGCGCGGCCATCGCAGCCGGCAAGCACGTTGTGATGGTGAATGTCGAGGCGGACGTGCTCGCCGGCGCCGCGCTGGCGCGGGAGGCGCGCGCGGCGGGCGTGGTCTACACCATGGCCTATGGCGACCAGCCGGCGCTGACGGCGGAGATCGTGGACTGGGCGCGGGCCTGCGGGTTCGAGGTCGTCTGCGCGGGCAAGGGCACGAAATACCGGCCGCATTATCACCAGAGCACGCCGGAGACGGTGTGGGAGAACATGGGTTTCGACCCGGTGAAGGCGCGGGCGGACGGGATGAACCCGAAGATGTTCAACTCCTTCGTGGATGGCACCAAATCCGCTCTCGAAATGGCGGCCATCGCCAACGCCTGCGGGCTTACGCCGCCTTCGGACGGTTTGCTCTTCCCGCCCTGCGGGGTGGACGACCTCGCCCATATCCTCCGCCCCGCTTCCGAGGGCGGCGTGCTGGAGGGGAAGGGGATGGTCGAGACGGTCTCTTCCGAGGAGCGCGACGGGCGGCCCGTCTTCCGCGATCTCCGCTGGGGGGTTTACGCCGTCTTCGAGGCGCCGAACGATTACGCTGCAGGATGCTTCCGGCAATACGGCATGAACACGGATGCGAGCGGGCGCTATTCCGCGATGTACAAGCCCTTCCACCTGATCGGGATGGAGCTGGGCGTCTCCGTCCTCGCCGCCGCTTTGCTCGGTCAGGCGACGGGAGAGACACGTGCCTTTGCGGGCGATGTCGTCGCCACGGCGAAGCGGGACCTGAAGGCGGGGGAGATGCTGGACGGGGAGGGGGGCTATTGCGTCTGGGGCAAGCTCGTCCCCGCCGCGCGGTCGCTGCGGGAGGGGCTGCTGCCGATCGGGCTTGCGGACCGCGTGGCGCTCACACGGGACGTGAAGGCGGGCGAGACGCTGCGCCAGTCAGACGTCGCGATCCCGGCGGATGACGAGGTCGCCGCCTATCGCCGGGCGATGGAGCGGGCGAACGCCGCGTGAGCGCCTTCCGGATCGACGAGGCGGGGGCGGCGCCGGGGCTGCTCGGGCTCTGCCGTCTTCCGGGCGCGGCGGATTTCGCCGAAATCAGGGCGTGGCGGCCGGATGCGGCGCTGACGCTGATTTCCGAGGGGGAGCTGAGCCGGCGCCCCGACCTTTCGGAAGGATTCGGGGCGGCGTGGCTGCATCTGCCGATCCCGGATTTCGGAACGCCGGACGAGGCGGACTGGGCCGGGTTCGCCCCTCGGCTCCACGCCCTGCTGGACGGCGGCGGGCGGCTCCTCATCCATTGCCGCGCCGGGCTCGGGCGGACGGGGATGATCG
>JAUHWJ010000620.1 GCA_030424705.1 Alphaproteobacteria bacterium
CGGAGACCTCATCGCCACCGGCACGCCCCCCGGCGTCGGCAACGCGCGGACCCCGCCCGTCTACATGAAGCCGGGCGACGTGATCGAATGCGAGATCGAGGGGATCGGCGTTTGCCGCAACCCCGTCGTGCAGGAGGCCTGACATGCAGGTGGACGAGACGGGCATACCGGACGTGAAGCTCATCACCCCGCGCCGTTTCGGCGATGCGCGGGGCTGGTTCTCGGAGACATGGAACGCCGGGGCGATGGCGGCGGTCGGGCTCGATTTCGCCTTCATCCAGGACAATCACTCGCTCTCGGTTCCCGCCTTCACGCTGCGCGGCCTGCACTATCAGGCGCCGCCCTACGCGCAGACGAAGCTCGTGCGCGTCGCGCGCGGGCGCGTCCTCGACGTGGCGGTGGACGTGCGGCCCGGCTCCGCGACCTACGGGAAATGGGTGGCGGTGGAGCTGACCTCCTGCATCGGGGAGCAGTTGCTGGTGCCGAAAGGCTTCCTCCACGGCTTCCTCACGCTCGAGCCGAACACCGAGGTCCTCTACAAGGTCGACGCGCCCTATAACCGGGAGGCGGACGGCTCCGTCCGCTTCGACGATCCCGACCTCGCGATCGACTGGACTGTGGCGCACGAGAACATGGTGCTCTCGGAGAAGGACATGAACGCCCCCTTCCTGAAAGGCTGGAAGAACCCGTTCGGGGCCGCGCCATGAAGCTCCTGGTCACCGGGGGCTGCGGCTTCATCGGCTCCGCCGTCGTCCGCCTCGCGCTCGCGAAGGGGCACGAGGTGGTGAATGTCGACAAGCTGACCTACGCGGCGAACCCCGCCAACCTTCCGGGGGCGGAGGCGAATCCGGCCTATTCCTTCGAGAAGGCGGATATCTGCGACCGGGCGGAGATGGACCGCATCTTCGCCGCGCACCGGCCGGACGCGGTGATGCACCTCGCGGCGGAGAGCCATGTGGACCGGTCCATCGACGGGCCGGGGGATTTCATCCGGACCAATCTCGTCGGCACCTTCACCCTGCTGGAGGCGGCGCGGGCCCACTGGTCCCGCCTCGAAGGCGCGGCGAAGGCCGCCTTCCGCTTCCATCACATCTCGACCGACGAGGTCTTCGGCGCGCTCGGGCCGGAGGGGAAGTTCACGGAGGAGACGCCCTACGACCCCAACTCGCCCTATTCCGCCTCCAAGGCCGGGTCGGACCATCTGGCGCGCGCCTGGGGGGAGACTTACGGGCTCCCCGTTCTCGTCACCAACTGCTCGAACAATTACGGGCCCTATCACTTCCCCGAAAAGCTGATCCCGCTGATCATCCTCAACGCCCTCGCGGGCAAGCCCCTGCCCGTCTACGGAAAGGGCGAGAATGTAAGGGACTGGCTCTTCGTCGAGGATCACGCCGCCGCGCTCCTCCTCGTCGTCGAGAAGGGCGCGCCGGGGGAGACTTACAATATCGGCGGGAACGCGGAGGCGCGGAACATCGACATCGTGCGCGCGCTCTGCCGCCTCCTGGACGAGCGGAAGCCGGAAGGCGCGCCGCACGACCGGCTGATCGAATTCGTGGCGGACCGGCCGGGCCACGATTTCCGCTACGCCATCGACGCCGCGAAGATCGGGCGGGAGCTCGGCTGGGCGCCGACCGTGACGCTGCATGAAGGGCTGGCGCGGACAGTGGACTGGTATCTCGCCAACGAGGCCTGGTGGCGCCCGCTGCAGGAACGCGGCGAGGCGGCGAAGCGGCGGGGGCTCGGCGCGTGAAGATCCTGATGATCGGAGAGAAGGGGCAGGTGGCGCGGGAAGTGCTGCGCCGGGCCGGGGCGCACGAGGTCGTCGCGCTCGGCCGCGGCGCCGCGGACCTCGCGGACCCGGAAGCCTGCGCCCGTGCGGTGGAGGCCGCGGAGGCCGACGCC
>JAUHWJ010000621.1 GCA_030424705.1 Alphaproteobacteria bacterium
CTGGCTCGCCGGGCGGATGGAGCGGAGCGGCGCGCGGATCGTGCTCTACGAGGACGGGCTTTCGAGCTATCGCCGCGCCGACGACCCCTCCTACGATATGCCGGGGGCGGCGGAGGCGCTGGCGCGGGCGGGGGAGAAGGCGCGGGCCGAACTCGCGATGATCCGCCGCGCGCTCGGCAGGCGGCGCTTCGGCCCTGCCCTCGGCGCCGCGCGCTGGATGATGGGCGGCCTCGCCGAGGGCGCGGCGCGGGCCGCGATGCTCTCCGCCGCCGGTCGCGCCGCCGCCCGGCTCCGCGTCGGGCCGGAGGCGGCGGCCTTCTTCGCCAGCCGCCGGCGCTTCGACGCGGCGTGGATGGCGTTTCCCGAGGCGTTCGACGCGGCGGGCTTCGGCGTCGACGCCGCGCACCCGCTCGTCATCGCCCCTTCGCCCGAGGCCATCGCGCGGGCGCGGGCGGCGCTCGCCCCGGTCGAGCCGGGCGAGGCGCTGCATGTCAGCCAGGTCTATGGCGGCGGCGCGGTGCGGCGGGCCGTGGCGCGGGCGCTGGCCGCCGCCGGCGCGCGCCGCCTGCTCGTGAAGCCGCATCCGCGGGAGACGGAGGAAGAGCGCGCCGCCCTCCTTGCCGATCTGGCGAAGGCCGGGGTCGAAGCCAGGAGCGCGCCCGCTTCGCTGGACGAGGTGGAGGCGGAGGCGCTGATCGAGACCGGCCTTTTCCGCACCGTTTTCGGCCTCACCTCCACCGCGCTCCTGCATGGCGTCGCCCGGCGGCCCGACATCGAATTCGTCCCGGTCGGGGAGGATGCGCTGGCGCGGCTGGCGAAGGCGGGGCGCCCCGAAAGGCTGCATGAACGCTTCGCCGCGGATGTCGCGCTCTTCGGCCGGATGCGCCGCGCAATCCTTTCCGCACCGGGCCGCTGAGCGCCGCGCGCTCAACTTGTCCGGAACAAGGGATTGCTTGTGATTCGGGCGGTTTCCTGCCACCTTAACAAGGCGACGTCGATGGAAGCTCATCGGATCGGCGCCGGGCCCCGCGGCCCGGAACGCGAGAAGGAGGACGTTGACGTCGAATGACCGCCGCCTCCGGGCGGCCCGACTTCGAGGAGCACGTGCATGCCGACGGGCACCGTCAAGTGGTTCAACGTCACCAAGGGCTATGGCTTCATAGAACCGGCGGATGGCGGCAAGGACATATTCGTCCACATCACAGCCGTTCAGCGTTCCGGGATGGAAGGGCTGACCGAGGGGCAGAAAGTCTCTTACGAACTGGAGGAAGGGCGAAACGGCCGTCTCGCCGCCACCAATCTCAAGGTGTGACGGGCCCCGTCACCACCAGCGCTCCGGCTTCGCGGAGAAGCCCGCCCGGTCTTCGATCGCGCGGGCGATAGAGAGCATATCGGCCTCCTCCCAGGGGCGGCCAATGAGCTGAAGGCCGAGCGGAAGGCCCTGAGCGTCCGTTCCGGCGGGAACCGACACGCCCGGCAGGCCGGCGAGGTTCACCGTTACGGTGAAGACGTCGTTCAGATACATCGCGACCGGGTCGTCCGCCCCGACTTCGCCGAGCGCGAAGGCGGCGGAGGGCGTCGCCGGGGTCAGGATCGCGTCCACCCCCGCCGCGAAGGCCTCCTCGAAATCCCGCTTGATGAGCGCCCGCACCTTCTGCGCGCGAAGGTAATAGGCGTCGTAATAGCCGGCGGAGAGGACATAGGCGCCGGTCAGGAGCCGCGCCTTCACCTCGGCGCCGAACCCCTCCGCCCGCGTCCGCTCGTAGAGCGCGGTGATCCCCTCGCCGGGCCTGATCTTCGCCCGCGCGCCGTAGCGCACGCCGTCATAGCGCGCGAGGTTGGAGGAGGCCTCCGCCGGCGCGATGATGTAATAGGCGGGGAGCGCGTATTTCGTGTGAGGG
>JAUHWJ010000622.1 GCA_030424705.1 Alphaproteobacteria bacterium
GCGCGAAGAGATCGGCCTGCGTCAGCTTCGTGATGGCCTTGCCCCGGACCGTCCCCTGCGCCGCCAGAAGCCGCGCGAGCTTGACGCCGAGAAAGCCGCCGCCGCCCGTGATCAGAACATGCATGTCTCTTCTCCCCGATCCTTGTGTCCCGGCCTTGGGCCGGGACCTCGATTTTCGTTGTGCTTCGCCCGTCGAGGCCCCGGATCAGGTCCGGGGCCGGGCGCTCTCAATAGGTCGCGCGGCCGCCGGAGATGTCGAACACCCCGCCGGTCGTGAAGCTGTTTTCCGCGGAGGCGAGCCAGCAGACGAGCGAGGCGATCTCCTCCACCTTCACGAAGCGCCCGCGCGGGATCTTCGAGAGCATGAAGTCGATATGCTGCTGGGTCATCTGGTCGAAGATCGCCGTCTTCGCCGCCGCCGGGGTCACGCAGTTCACCGCGATGTCCTGCCCCGCCAGCTCCTTGCCGAGCGATTTCGTCAGCGCGATCACCCCGGCCTTCGAGGCGGAATAGGCGGAGGCGTTCGGGTTGCCCTCCTTCCCCGCGATGGAGGCGATGTTGACGATGCGGCCGTAGCCCGCCTTCGTCATGATCGGCGTCACCGCCTTGCAGCAATGGAAGACGCCGTTGAGGTTGATGTCGAGCACGCGCCGCCATTCCTCGACCGGGTATTCGGCGACGGTCGTGTTCATGCCGGCGATGCCGGCGTTGTTCACGAGGATGTCGATCCCGCCCATCTCCGCCTCGGTCCGCGCGGCGGCGGAGCGCACGGCGTCCCAGTCGGTCAGGTTCGGCGTGACGTAGCTCGCGCCCGTCTCGGCGCACATCGCCTCGGCCATCGAGCGGTCCACGTCCCAGATGGTGACCTGCGCGCCCGCCTCGATGAAGCGTTCGGAGATGGCGCGGCCGATGCCCTGCGCCCCGCCGGTGACGACCGCCTTGCGGCCCTTCAGATCATATGCGTTCACAGCGACCACCCCCCGTCGATCAGATGCGCCTGGCCGGTGACGAACGTGCTCTCGTCCGAGGCGAGATAGACGGCGAGCCGTGCGATCTCCTCCGGTCCGGCGAGCCGTCCCATCGGCTGGCGGGCGATGAAGTCCTTCTTCGCCTTCTCGTAATCGCCGGTGGCGCGGAGCCGGTCATGCAGGGAGGGCGTGTCCACCGTGCCGGGGCAGATGATGTTGACGCGGACGCCCTGGGTGATGTGGTCCCGCGCCACGGCCTTGGAGAGGCCCTCGATCGCCGCCTTCGTCGCGCCATAGATCGCGCGGTTCGGCGCGCCGACATGGACGCCCGCGGCCGAGCCGATGTTGACGATGGAGCCGCCGCCCCGCTCGATCATCCCCGGGATCGCCGCCTTCATCACCCGGAACTGCGAGCGGACGTTGAGGTTGAAGGCGAATTCCCATTCCTCCTCCGTCGCGTCCAGCACCGTGCCGGCATGGACGAAACCGGCGGCGTTCAGCACTACGTCGGGCTGCGCCCGCTCCACCCCGGCCCTGATCGATTCCGGGTCGAGCGCGTCGAGCGCGAAGACTTCGCCGCCGTTGAACCCGTTGAGGAGATCGACCTTCACATCGGTCGCGAAGACCTCCGCGCCCTCCGCCGCGAAGGCCTCGGCGCAGGCGCGCCCGATCCCCTGCCCCGCCGCCGTCACCAGCGCGCGCTTGCCCTTGAGCCGCATCCCGTCCCTCCGTTTTCCGTTTGGAGACTTGATAGCGGCCGTAACGGAAGGCGGAAAGGGGGCGGGGATGATCTTCCGTCTCTTTTCGCGGAGCGCGGTCAGGCCGCCTTCGCCCCCTTCGCCGCCTCGATCCAGCTCCAGACGCGGTCCGGCGTCATCGGCATGTCGACATGGGTCACGCCGAGGCCCTTG
>JAUHWJ010000623.1 GCA_030424705.1 Alphaproteobacteria bacterium
ACGTCCATCAGGTTCTTCAGCCGGCGCTTCGTCTCCGGATTTTCGGGCAGGCCGCCGGAGGGCAGCGGCTGCACCAGCCCGCCGACCCGCGCGACCGAAACGTAATTGCCGCCGAAATGCCAGAAGCATTTCTCGTCCCAGAAGAACCCCGTCTTCATCCGCGCCTCCCTCTGTCCGGCGCCGCTGAAACCCGCCAGACCGTATCTCACCAGATTCTGCCCGCCAATCCGCGCCCGAACCGGTAGGCGCGCAGCCACCACGGATTCGCCGCCGTCTCGAACCCGTCCTCCCACACCGCGGCGAGCGCCGCTATCGCCGCATCGGCATAGCGCGGATCGAGCGCGGGCGGGTCGCCCGCCGCCTCCGCCGCCTTTCGCCAGTCCGCAACCGGCGCGTCCGCGCCGTGGGCGCGGAGCCAGGGGAGCGAGCGCGCGGCGAAGCGGTCGATCAGCATGAGCCGCGCCTCCCGCCCGAGGGCGGAGGCGCCCTTCTCCGCCGGCAGCCCGGCGGTGGCGGCGAGGAAGGCGCCAAGCGCATCCGCTTTCGGCCCCTTGCCGATCCGCGCCATGGCGACGGCGCGCGCGGCGATGGCCTGCTCCGCCGTCGGCGAGGGATAGGCGGCGCCGCCGGCCTCCCCCTCGGGCGGCGCGAGGCCGAGCGCGGCGTAGAATTCGCGGTGGAGCCCCCTCCCCGCCGCCTCATAGCCGATCAGCGTGAGGTTCCCGCCCGCAAAGGCCCGCCAGTCCCCCGTCAGGAATTCGAGATCGGTCATCTGGGGGCCGAGCTCTGCCGCGAACTGCTCCGCCGTCCGCCGCGCCCAGCCGGTGGCGAGGAAGACATGCTCGCGCCAGTAGCGCTCCACATATTCGTCCGGCCGGCGGAAGACGGCGACGATCCGGCGGCGCGGGAAGGCGGCGAAGGCCTCCTCCGCCCGCGCGAGGAAGACGGCGCGCTCCTCCGCCGTGTCGAAGGGGTAGCTGAGATTTTCGGCGCTGATCAGGATGCGGTCGCAGGGGCTTTCCGCCGCCTCGGCGCGCAGGCGCTCGAACACGCCCTTCCCGCCATGCCGGAGCGCGCCGGGAAAGCCGACATGGCCCGGCGTCGCGTCCCCCCGCCGGTTGTCCGCCACCGCGCCGAGGAAGCCGGTGCGGGGGAAGAGCACGCCGGCCCCGGCGAGCCGCTCCCGGTCCCGCTCCAGCATCCGCTGGAGGAAGGTGGAGCCGGTCTTGTGGAGGCCGATATGGAGGATCAGCTCCTTGTCGATCCGCGGCGGCGCGATCTTCGCCGGGGCGGGCAGGCGCTGCGCCCGCCGCCAGGCGACGAGATCGGCCCAGCGCCCCGCCTGCGCCAGCGCGAAGGCTTCGATAAGCCCCCGCCAGGTGACGGGGCCGTAGCCGCCCGACGCCTTCCATAGATGGGAGATCTTCATGGTCGGAAGGTCGGCGTAAACGGCGCGGCGGAAGGTCAGCCCCTCAAGCGAGGCGGAGAAGCGGGCGCGCGCCTCGTCCAGCGCCGGGCTCTCCTCCGGCGTGAAGTCGAGCACGCGCACGTCCCAGATCACGCGGGAGATGGAATGGTGCAGTTCGCGCTGGAGCGCCATCTCCCGGCCCGGCGCCCCCTCCGCATAGGCGCGGGCGGAGAGGACGCATTTCGTCAGGAGGTCGAGCTGCATGGCGATGTCCGCCATCTCCCGCTCGCCCGTCGTGATCGAGCCGAGGCGGCGGCGCCAGATGCGGGCGGGAATGTCGGAGAACGCCATGTGGCGCGCGGCGAAGACGGCGTCGAGGACGAAGAGCCTGTCCTCGAACCGCCGCTGCGCCTCGTCGAAGCGCACGCCCTTCTCGATCAGGAAATCGCGCCGGTAGATCGAGGACCAG
>JAUHWJ010000624.1 GCA_030424705.1 Alphaproteobacteria bacterium
TCATTGCACCACTCCAATCTCCCGAAGCAGCGCCATTCCACGACAAAACCCATCGCTTTCCAACCAATCATCTCTGACTGAACACGCAAGGGAGGCCGCATCGCGACGGTTCGAGACGTGCAACCGTCGATCTCCCTGACGCCATAAACCGCTGAAACCAATCGGCCCGAGGCGTCCTCCCGAGGGAGGCCGCGCCCCTTCGCGCGCCGCTCGGGCCGCGGGCGGCCTCGCCTTCGCGCGGCCCGCTTCGTCAGCCCTGCGCCTCCCCCAGCCTGTCGAGAAACGACAATTGCGGCGCGGGAGGCGCCGACGGAGGGGTGAAGAGGTCCTCCCTCAGCGGCGGCGCCGGCCGGTCCAGCCCCGCCTCCCGCGCCGCGCGGGCGAAGCGGCGGCGGATGAGGTCCGCGAGCGGGCCCTGCCCGGCGAGGCGCTTGCCCCATTCCGGGTCGTAATCCTTGCCGCCATGCAGGTCCCGCACCTGCCGCATCACGCGGGCCGCCCGGTCCGGAAAGGTCGCCTCCAGCCATTCGACGAAGAGGTCCCGCACTTCGAGCGGCAGGCGGAGCACGACATAGCCCGCGCTTTTCGCGCCGGAGGCCGCGGCGGCCTTCAGCAGCGCCTCGATCTCGTGGTCGTTGATCGCGGGGATGAGCGGCGCGGTCATCACGCCGACCGGGCAGCCCGCGGCGGCGAGGCGGCGCATCGCCCAGAGCCGGCGCGCGGGCTGCGCCGCGCGCGGCTCCATCCGGGCGGAAAGCGCCGGGTCCAGCGTCGTGAGCGAAAGCGAGACGCGGGCGAGGCCGCGCCGCCCCATCGGGCCGAGAATGTCCGCATCCCGCGCCACCAGCGCGGATTTCGTGACGATGGCGACGGGATGGGAGAATTCGGAGAGGACCTCCAGCACCCCGCGCATGATCCGCTGCGACTTCTCGACCGGCTGGTAAGGGTCCGTGTTCGTGCCGATGGCGAGGGTCTTCGGCTTGTATCCGGGGCGGGAGAGGGCGCGGCGGAGGAGCGCCGGGGTGTCCGGCTTCATTGTGATCTTCGTCTCGAAATCGAGCCCCGGGGAGAGGCCGAGCCAGGCATGGGTCGGCCGCGCGAAGCAATAGACGCAGCCATGCTCGCAGCCCCGGTAAGGATTGAGCGACCGCTCGAAATTCAGGTCCGGCGAGACGACTTTGGAGATGACGCTTTTCGAGCGGTCGACGGAAAGCTCCGTGCGGAGCCGGGGCGGCTCCTCTTCGTCTTCCCTCTCCCAGCCGTCATGCTCCGCCGCGCGCGAAAGGTCGAACCGCCCGGAGCGGTTCGAGACCGCCCCGCGCCCCTTCGCCATCCCGTTCCGATTCGGTGCGTTCATGCGGAACAATATAGGAACATTCCGCGCGCGGCGCGAGAGGGAGTCAGGGCCCATCGGCCACCTGAAACAATCGATCACGAGTTTATTCGTTTGGAATCAAGCCTCCGATGCCGATTTCCATGGAAATCCCGAAATCAGGGCTTGAGCGCCGCATTCCGCGCTCAAGCAGCGCGAAGCGCGGTAGCGCCAAACAAAAATCTCCCGACTCCGGATGGACGCTCTAGAGAACGCATCATCTTCTTGAAATATCGAGAACTGTGCTTTCGCAGCGCCGCGCTCGTAGCGTGACAGAAAATCAAAGGGTTGCGGGGCGGATTGGAAAGCGCTCAATTTACGTCCGTTGCACACGCCACAACTGCAAGTCGCTATCGAGAGGGCGGCGAGCGGCGGGATGACCGTCGCGCCGCCTACGAAACGTGGGGGACGGAGTGATGCGCGTGTTATTCAAAACAGAGCACGAAAAGTGCCCCATACTCAAGCGCGACTAGATTGACTCTTATTGCGTTTACGGCTCTTTTGA
>JAUHWJ010000625.1 GCA_030424705.1 Alphaproteobacteria bacterium
AAATCGCCGAAGGCGATCGCCATCGCGTCGAGCGCGATGTCGGGCATGTCCTCGGAGATGACGACCGGATAGCCCATCAGCCGCGCCGGCTGGCCGGAGGAGAGGCCCTCGGCCCAGAGGAAGCGGCCATCCGCGTCCTTCATCTTGCGCACGGCGCCCGCGGTCTTGGAGTTCATGACGAAGACCGCGTTCACGCGGTATTCCGCGCCGAGCGCATAGATCAGGTCGACGATGGCGTCGGAAGGATCGGAGGCCGAGAAATCTCCCGCCGTCCCGGTCGCCACATAACCGAGCGAGCCCCAGGCCCAGCCGTCGTTCGGAACGGCGGTGTAGGTGAGGAAGCCCGTGGGCTTGTCGACGCCGTTGCCGGAAACGAAGGCGGCGTTCTCCGCGCGGGTGAACCGGTCGGCGATCCGCGCCGCCAGCCAGCTCTCGATGTCGAAGGCGGAATCGTCGAGCAGGCGCTGCGACGCCTTCGGCGAGGCGGAAAGTTCATGGAGCGTGATCGAGATGCGGTCGATCTGCGGCGTGCCCGTCTCGGCGAGGGAGCCGGTCTCGGAAGTCCAGCCCGCGCCGATGTCGGTGTGATCGACCAGCACGTCATAGACGCCGGCGTCGACCTCGGCGACCGTCGCGACCGAGCGGATCGAGGAGGCGGCGCGCAGCACGCCCTGGATCCGGTCGGAGGTCTGCGGGTCGACCAGATAGCCGCCATCGGCGAGAATGCCCGTGGAAAGCGCCTT
Organism: Alphaproteobacteria bacterium; assembly: GCA_030424705.1. Taxonomy (GTDB): domain Bacteria; phylum Pseudomonadota; class Alphaproteobacteria; order Rhodobacterales; family Rhodobacteraceae; genus Pikeienuella. The sequence goes on from JAUHWJ010000625.1 coordinate 744, forward strand.
GCCTTCCAGCGGCAACGCGCGGAGCGCCCCGTCATCCCCGGCGCGAAGATAGGCGTCGAGCGCCTTGCGATGCGGGGCCACCGCCTCCGCCGCGCCGCTCAGCGCCGGGCGATGGGCGGACTTGCGGCCGAGCGCCGCCACCCGTTCTTCCTGTTCGGTCATGCGGGCCTTAAGCTCCATCTGGAAAGATTTGAACTCGTTCAGGAAACCGGTCAGCGCGTTGGCGTCCGGCCCGGCATGCGCTTCGTGCGTCATGGGATGGTCCTTTGAGGTTGACGTCGAAAGTGGCGGCGGTTCAGGCCAGCGCCTCACGGGCGCCCCTGAGGGCGTCGGAGAGTACGCGGGCCAGTTCCGTCTCCGGATCAGGCGCCTTCGCCGAGGCGCGCGCTGAGGGAAGCATCGGAAACGTGACGAGAGAGACTTCCCAAAGGTCGATTTCGATGAGCCGGCGTCCGGAGCCGGCCTTCTCGGCCCGGATCGTCCGGTATCCGATGGAGAGGCCGTCCACCGCGCCGGCGGCCAGAAGCACCGCCGCGTCGCCGCCGCGCGTCGTCTCTGTCAGCAGCCGCCCCTCGACGGCGAGGCCGAGCCTGTCCTCCACCACGCGGTCCCACACGCCGATCGGCTGCGCCGGGTCGTGCTGCCAGAGCAGCTTGACGCTACGCCCCTCGGCCGCGAGCCGCTGCAACGAAGTGGCGAAGGCTCCCGGCGCCACCACGTCGCCGTTCTGGTCCGCGACGCCGAATAGCGAGGCGTAGCCGGCGATCTGCGCGCCGGTCGCCGTCTTCCGGTCAAGCGCGATGAACTTGGTCTCGAGACCAAGCGCGGTCTGTATCGTCATCGGGTCGGTCTCCTAGTGCGCCATCTGCGCGTTGAGCAGGAAGGCGAGGATCTGCCCGGCGAGCGCGATCGCGACGCCGTAGACCGCGAGCCAGAGCCGCCGCTCCAGGCGATCCAGCCCGCTCTCGATCTGCTCGAGGATCCGGTTGAGGGCGAGCCATCGCTCCTCGAACACGCGCTCATGCGTCTCGATTCTCGCATGGGCGCTGTCGAAGGGCTCGTAGAGATAGCGCGATCCCAGCGTGCGCCGGCGCGGCGGCGCGCTCATGTCCGGCCCGTTTCGCGCCGGG
>JAUHWJ010000626.1 GCA_030424705.1 Alphaproteobacteria bacterium
TCTCCCCGAGATTGACGCGGAAGAGGCGCATCACGAGGAGGACGAAGACGATGCAGGTCGTCAGCAGCACGAAGGCGTAGGCGGCGCCGAGCGGCCAGTTCAGCGAGGTGTTGAACCGGTCGTAGATTACCTGCGTGAACCAGAGATTCGAAGGCCCGCCGAGAATCTGCGGCATGGCGAGCGCGCCCACGGCGAGCATGAAGACCATCGTGCAGCCCGAGGCGATGCCGGCCTTCGCGTGCGGCATCACCACCCGCCAATGGATACGCCAGGTCGGCGCGCCGAGATCCCGCGCCGCCTCAATCTGATTGCGGTCAAGGCTCTCAAGCGCGTTGTAGAGCGGGAAGATCATCAGGAGGATGTAGGCGTAGGACAGACCGGCATAGAGCGCGATGTCGAGCCGGATGAAGTCTATCGGCTCGCTCAGTAGGCCAATGTCCATCAGGGTAGTGTTCACGACGCCCCCCGTCCCGAGCAGGATCCGGAAGGCGAAGGCGCGGAGGATCTCGTTCACCCAGAAGGGCAGGATGAGGCAGACCGCCATCAGTCGCGCGGTTCCGCCCCCGGCCTTCTGCGCCATGTAGTAGGTGACGGGATAGCAGATGCAGAAATCGATGATCGTGACGAGGACGGCGGCGAGGATCGTCTTGAAGAAGACGTTGAGATGCAGAACGTTCGCCTTGAACTCGAAGCCGAGGATAGAGAGCGTCTCCGGCGAGCCCTTCGGGCCAAAGAGGAGAAAGCGGTAATTGTCCAGCGTGTGGACATCCTCCGGCCCGCCGATCTTCCCGGGCGGGAGATCGTAGCGGAACGAGAAATCCACCATGTAGGAAACCGGCAGCAGGATCATCATCAGGATCCAGAACGCCGCCAGCAGGCTGAAGACGATGCCGACAGTCGCGCCGAGGCCGCCGAAGGTCGGCAGGCGGAGCCTATTCACTCGCCACCTCGCCTTCCGGCAGCACAACCCCGCGCTCGGCGTCGAAGGCGACCGCAAAGGAGGAGCCGGGCGTTGGCGGCGCCGCGCCCGCCGCCCCGCCCGAGCGGGTGACGACGAGCGGCTTTCCTTCCTTCCGGGCGAGGAACACATGGGTCGCATGGCCCTCAAACTCGGAGGAGAGAACCGGCGCGGCGACCGCGTTTTCCGCCGCCTCGCTGGGTTCCAGCGCCTCGGGCCGGACGAAAAGGATCGCCTTGGCGCCGGCGGAGAGGCCGGGCCCGGCGCGCCCGCGCATCGGGCCGAATTCAGTCTCCACCCGCGCATAACCGCCGGATATCTCCGCCACCCGCCCACGGAGGGCGTTGTTCTCCCCGACGAAGGAGGCGACGAAAGCCGTCTTCGGGTCGCGGTAGATCGCCTCGCCGCTCCCGACCTGCTGGATCTCGCCGTGGCTCATGACCGCCACGCGGTCCGACATCGTCAGCGCCTCGCCCTGGTCATGCGTGATGTAGATGAAGGTGACGCCGACCTGCCGCTGGATCGCGCGGAGCTCCGTCCGCATGTGCTGGCGAAGCTTGAGGTCGAGCGCGGAGAGCGGCTCGTCCAGCAACAGAACCTCGGGCTTCACGGCGAGCGCGCGCGCAATGGCGACGCGCTGCTTCTGCCCGCCGGAAAGCTCGCTTACCAGTTTGTCACCCTGGCCCGAGAGCGCGATGAGTTCGAGCAGCTCGTCTGCCCGCTTCCGCCGCTCCGCCTTCGGGACGCCGCGAACTTCGAGGCCGAAGGCGATGTTTTCCCACACTTTCATAAGGGGAAAGAGCGCGAGATTCTGGAAGATGAGCGCGGTCGGTCGCTTGTTCGGGCCGACGCCCGCCATGTCCCGCCCGCCGATGAGGACGCGCCCTTCCGTCGGCTCCTGGAAG
>JAUHWJ010000032.1 GCA_030424705.1 Alphaproteobacteria bacterium
TTCGACTATTTCGTGAAGCACGGGCATCGGCAGGTGGAAAGCTCGCCGCTCGTCCCGCGCAACGACCCGACGCTGATGTTCACGAACGCCGGCATGGTGCAGTTCAAGAACGTCTTCACCGGCGTCGAGCATCGGGACTATTCCCGCGCGGTCACCAGCCAGAAATGCGTGCGCGCCGGCGGCAAGCACAACGACCTGGACAATGTCGGCTATACCGCCCGCCACCACACATTCTTCGAGATGCTAGGGAATTTCAGCTTCGGCGACTACTTCAAGGAAGAGGCGATCCCCCTCGCCTGGGACCTGATCACGAAGGAATTCGGCCTCCCGAAAGACAAACTCCTCGTCACCATCTACCATGACGACGACGAGGCGGCGTCAATCTGGAAGAAGCATGCCGGCCTCTCCGACGACCGGATCATCCGGATCGCGACGTCCGACAATTTCTGGTCCATGGGCGCGACCGGCCCCTGCGGCCCCTGCTCGGAGATCTTCTACGACCACGGCGACCATATCCCGGGCGGCCCGCCGGGCTCGCCCGATGAGGACGGGGACAGGTTCATCGAGATCTGGAACCTCGTCTTCATGCAGTTCGAGCAGCATGAGGACGGCTCCCGCACCGCGCTCCCGCGCCCCTCCATAGACACCGGCATGGGGCTGGAACGCATCGGCGCCGTCCTGCAGGGCAAGCACGACAACTACGACACCGACGTGATGCGGAGCCTCATCGAGGCCTCCGCCGCCGCGACGGGAACCGACCCGGACGGGCCGGGCCGCATCCATCACCGCGTGATCGCGGATCACCTGCGCTCCACCAGCTTCCTGATCGCGGACGGCGTGTTGCCCTCCAACGAAGGCCGCGGTTACGTCCTCCGCCGGATCATGCGCCGCGCCATGCGCCACGCCCATCTCCTCGGCGCGGACCGGCCGCTCATGCACCGGCTGGAGCCCGCGCTCGTCCGCCAGATGGGGCAGGCCTTCCCCGAACTCGCCCGCGCCCAGGCGCTGATCGAGGAGACGCTGGAACTGGAGGAGACGCGCTTCCGCAAGACGCTGGAGCGCGGCCTGCACCTCCTCGAGGAGGAGGTCGCGTCCCTCCCCGAAGGCGCCGCCCTCCCCGGCGAAGCCGCCTTCAAGCTCTATGACACGTACGGCTTCCCCCTCGACCTCACGCAGGACGCGCTGCGCGAAAAGGGCCGGACGGTGGACACGGCCGGCTTCGAGTCCGCGATGGCGGCGCAGAAGGCGAAAGCCCGCGCCGCCTGGTCCGGCTCGGGCGAGGCGGCGGAGGCCGCGATCTGGTTCGACCTCGCCGAGCGCCTCGGCGCCACGGAATTCCTCGGCTACGAGACGGAGCGGGCCGAGGGCCAGGTCCTCGCCCTCGTGAAGGACGGGGCCGAGACGAATGCGCTGAAGGCCGGAGATGCGGGCGCGGCGATCCTCAACCAGAGCCCATTCTACGCCGAAAGCGGCGGGCAGGTGGGCGACACCGGCCTCATCCGCTTCGAGGGCGGCGCGGCGCGGGTCACGGACGTGAAGAAGATGCAGGGCGTCTTCGCCCACATGATCGAGGTGACAGAGGGCGAACTCCGCGCCGGCGCCGGCGCGGAACTCACCGTCGACCACGCGCGCCGCAGCGCCATCCGCGCCAACCATTCCGCCACCCACCTCATGCACGAGGCGCTCCGCGGCCTCCTCGGCCCCCACGTCGCCCAGCGCGGCTCATTGAACGCGGAAGACCGCCTCCGCTTCGACTTCAGCCATTCGAAGGCCGTGAGCCGGGAGGAGGTCGCCGAGGTGGAGCGGGAGGTGAACGCCTATATCCGCCAGAACGCCCCGGTCGTCACGCGCCTGATGAGCCCGGACGAGGCCCGCGCCCTCGGCGCCCAGGCCCTCTTCGGTGAGAAATACGGCGACGAGGTGCGCGTCGTCTCCATGGGCCGCCGCCCCGAGGGGGAGACGGGGCCGGCCGGCGCCGTCTATTCGATGGAGCTCTGCGGCGGGACGCATGTGAAGGCGACGGGGGAGATCGGGCTCTTCGTCGTCACCGCCGAATCCGCTTCCTCCGCCGGCGTGCGCCGGATCGAAGCGCTGACGGGCGCCGCCGCGCTCGACCATCTCGCATCCCGCGACGCGGCGCTGGCCGAGGCCGCCGCGGCGCTGAAGGCGCGCCCCGAGGAGGTTCCCGCCCGTACGAAGGCGCTCCTCGAGGAGCGGCGCGCGCTCCAGGCCGAGATCGCGGAGCTTCGCAAGCAGGTCGCGATGGGCGGCGGCGCGGCCGAGCGGCAGGCGAAGGAGGTCGCGGGCGTGAAGCTGCTGGCCGAGAAGCTGGAAGGCGTGAACGCGAAGGATCTTCGCGGCCTTGTGGACGAAATGAAGGCGAAGCTCGGCTCCGGCGTCGTCATCCTCGTCGCCGATATCGGCGGCAAGGCCGCGGCGGCGGCGGGCGTGACGGCGGACCTGACGGGGCGCATCAGCGCCGTGGACATCGCCCGCGCCGCCTCGGCCGCGCTCGGCGGGCAGGGCGGCGGCGGCCGGCCCGATTTCGCGCAGGCGGGCGGGTCCGACCCGTCCCAGGCCGGAGCGGCCTTCGCCGCGGTCGAGGCGCTGCTGGAGGGAACGAAATGAAGGCCTACTGGATCGCCCATGTCGAGGTGACGGACCCGGAGACTTACGGGAAATACGCCGCGATCGCGACCGAGGCGATCACGGCGCATGGCGGCGTTTTCCTCGCCCGTTCGGGGCGCCACCGGCAGCTGGAGGGAACCGACCGGGCCCGCAACGTCGTCGCCGTCTTCCCCTCCTTCGAGGCCGCTTGCGCCTGCTATGACAGCCCGCGCTATCAGGAGGCCGTGGCCTTCGCGAAGCTATCCTCGAAACGCGATGTCGTGGTGGTCGAGGCGCTCGAATAGCGCGCCGCTTGGCCCGCACCCGCCCTACAGACCTTCCCCGACATGCCTTCCTCCTGATTCGCCGAACGCGAATCAGGCCACAGAGGAGCGGGCGCCCGCGGCGCTCCAACGAGGCCTCGCCTCCCTCAAGCCTCTCGCCAGAGCGAGATTTCGAGCGCATCATCGCGCGAAAGACTCCAAGCGGGGGAAGCGCGATGTGCAGATGGGCGGCCTATATCGGCGATCCGATCTATCTGGAGGACGTGGTGACGGCCCCCGGCCAGTCCCTCATCAGCCAGTCGCTCGCCGCCTCCGAGGGCAAGACCCCGACGAACGGAGACGGGTTCGGCCTCGCCTGGTATGGCGAGCGGGAGGGGCCGGGCCTCTATCATGACGTGCTGCCCGCCTGGGCGGACGGCAATCTCCGCTCCCTCGCCCATCAGGTCCGCTCCGGCCTCTTCCTCGCCCATGTCCGCGCCGCCACCGGCACCGCGACGAGCCGGACGAACTGCCATCCCTTCGCCGCCGGCCGATGGAGCTTCATGCACAACGGGCAGGCGGGCGGCTATGCCGGCTTCCGCCGCAAGGCGGATCTCAGCATCGACGAGGCCTGCTACCGCCACCGCCACGGCACCACGGATTCCGAGGCGATCTTCCTCATCGCCCTCGGCGCCGGGCTGGAGCGGAACCCGAAGGCGGCCCTCGAACGCGCCACCGGCGCGATGGAGGGCTGGAGCCGGGAGGCGGGCGTGACCCCGCACATGCGGATGACCGTCGCGATGTCGGACGGCGAGCGGCTCTACTGCGCCCGCTACGCTTCGGACGAATACGCGCCCACGCTCTATCACCGGCGCACCGAGGCGGGCCGCGTCGTCGTCTCCGAACCGCTCGACCGGACCTTAAAGGACTGGGAGCCGATCCCCCCCGGAAGCTTCGCCGTGATCGACCGCGAGGGGGTGGAGATCACACCCTTCCGCCCCGCGGCCTGAACCTACTCCGTCGCCGCCGTGGCGATCGCGGCGAAGATCGCGTCGAGCTCGGCCGCGATCGCCGTCACTTCCGGGCTGTCTCCTGCATAGGGGGAAAAGACGAGGCCCGGCGTCTTGTAGCTCAGCGTCGCCGTCCCGTCCGGCTGTTCGGTGACATAGAAGCGCACCGGCGCCTCGATCATCGCGGCCTCCGAAGCTTCCAGCATCCGCACGGCGAAGAGGTTGTTGAAGACGCCGATCACCCGGTTGCCGGGGATCGTGACGCCCCGCGCCGCGGCGGCCTCGGTCGGCCCCGCCTCGGTCACCACGCCCATCTTGTTGGCCTTCGCCGCCTCCTTCACGCGGTCGACCAGCGCCTGATAGGGCTGGTCCGTCTCGATGACGGACCAGCCCTCGCGCGGCGCCGGGCTTGCGGCGGCGGAAAAGGCGAAGAGTGAAAGGGCGAGAACGACAAGGCGCATGGGTTTCTCCTTCATGCAGGCTGTGCGCGGGGCGCGAGCGGCGGGTCGATGGCGAGGCGCGCGCGCAGCGCGACGCCGAGCCCGCTTCCGGCGAAGCCCCAGACGAGCCACCAGAATCCGTGCAGCGAGCCCGAGACGAGGCCGCCGAGATAGGCGCCGATATTGCAGCCATAGGCGAGGCGCGCGCCGTATCCCATCATCAGCCCGCCGATGATCGCGGTCGCCACGTCCCGCCCGGAAAGCCGGAGCGAGGGCGCCCATTTCCCGGCCAGCGCGGCGGCGGCCATGGCCCCGGCGACGATGCCAAGATTCATCACAGAGACGCCGTCGGCGAAGAGCGAAGCCTCGAGCTGCCCGGCCCGCCAGCCGGACCAGTAGGCCCAGCCCTCCACGCTCCCGCCTGCGAGGAGCCAGAGCTTCGCGCCCCAGAGCGCGAAGGCCGAGGTGACTCCCCAGGGCTGCCCGAGCGCGAGCAGCGCGCCGATCCCCACAACCGCGAGCGCGACAGCGCCGATCGCAAGCGACCAAGGGCCGGAGAGCGCGGAGCCGGTCCGCCGCGCCGGCTCCAGCCCGCCATGCGCCCGCCGCTCCAGCATCGCAGAGCCGAGCGCGACAAGGGCGCAGAAGCCGAAGATCGCGGCGAGCGCACCGAAGCCGCCCAGTTCCGCGATCAACGATATCCCGCGATTGTCGTTGAGCCGCGCCGTCGCCGCCGCCTTGAGAAGGCCCCATGCGCCCGCCGCCTCCGGCTCCGGCCGCGTCCAGAACTCCCAATGCGCCGTGGCGAGGAAGGAGCCGGCGACGAAGAAGGCGAGCACGAGCAGCATCCGCACCGAGCCGCCCCCGGCGGTGAAAAGCGTGCCCGAAGCGCAGCCGCCGCCGACCTGCATCCCCGCGCCGAAGACAAAGGCGCCGAATGCGGAAGCGACGCCCATCGGCAGGATGAAGCCCCGGGCCTCGACCCCGATCAGCCCGCCCCAGGCGAGCAGCGGATAGGAGACGAGGCAAGTCAGCGCGACGAGCAGCATCTGCGCCCTCAGCCCCGCCCCCCGCCGCTCCCGCACGAGCCGGCGCCAGGCCGCGGTGAACCCGAAACTGGCGTGATAGAGCGCGAAGCCGGCGAAGCCGCCGAGCGCAGCCGCCGCGGCGACGGCTCCACCGCGTTCGGCGAAGGCGAGCGCGACGACGAGGGCGAGGCCGGCGAGCGCAAGGATGACAGGGGCTTTCGGTCGCATGGTCCTATGGCTGTGGACGGCTTCCTGTTCGTCGCATGCTAGCCAATAACCCGAAAAGGCCGACCGGACACAGCGCGCACGACAGCCTCACAAAGAGGTGAGAGCCGCTCCATTGGCCGCGCCTAAGCCGTATTTCCGGTTTAAGTGGCGCTCGGAGCAGAGAGGTAGCGCGTGACGATAGGGCGAGAGAGAATGGTCGCGGCGAAGGCGCCGCGCGACCTGAGACTCGATTTCTTTCGCGGCTGCGCGATGTTCATCATCCTGCTGGCGCATACGCCGGGAAACACGTGGACGCTCTGGATCCCGGCCAGGTTCGGTTTTTCCGACGCCACCGAAATCTTTGTCTTCTGCTCCGGCTTCGCCTCCGCCCTCGCTTTCGGCGCGCTCTTCGTGAAGTCGGGCTGGGCTATGGGCGCGGCGCGCGTCGCCTTCCGCGTCTGGCAGGTCTATTGGGCGCATCTCTCCGTGATCTTCGCGACTGCGCTGCTCATGGCGGCGATAGACGCGTCGGGGCTCGGCCCGCAAGACAAGCTCTACAAGGAATGGTGGCCTGTCTCCGGCCTCTTCAACGATGCGGGAACGGCCTTGCTCGGCTTCTTCACGCTCACGAACGTGCCCGGGCTCTTCGACATCCTGCCTATGTACCTGGTGATCCTCGCGCTGATCCCCGTGGCGATGACGGCGCACCGGCTAGGAGGCTTCCCCGCCTTTCTCGGCTTCGTCGCCGCGCTCTGGTTCGCGGCGCAGCTCGCGATCTGGCATCGCGCCCTCGGCGGGGAGGAGACCCATGCGGTCGGCGCAGCGCTGGCCGGCGTTGGCGGGCTCTTCTCCTTCCTTCTCCTGCCGTCGAACCCGTGGGGGGAAGGCGTCTGGTTCTTCAATCCGTTCGGCTGGCAGCTGATCTTCTTCACCGGCTTCGCCTTCGGCATGGGCTGGCTGCCGGCGCCGCCGGTGCGGCGGAGCCTCGTCCTCCTCGCCGCCGCCTATCTCATCCTGTCCATCCCCATCGCATATTTCCGGATTCTCGACGGGTCGTACCTGCCCTATGACTGGCCGCTCCGTATCTGGCTCGCCGATGTGCGGGACTTTCTCGCCCCGCTGATCGGCAAATCCGGCGTCGGCCTGATGCGCTATCTCCATTTTCTCGCACTCGCCTATCTCGCCTGGGCGGCGGTGGGGCCAGGCGGCGCCCGGCTTCTCTCGGGCTGGCGCGCGCCCGGCGCGGCTCGCACGCCCATCCTCGCCGTCTGCGGCGTCGTCGCGCTGGCGACATTGCCCTACGCATATGTGGAGGAGATCAAGCTCCTCTTCCCGGCGCTCGACGCCGCGATGCTGAGCTACTTGGAGCCGCGCGGCCTGATCCCGCCGTGGCAGAGGCTCGGGCTGATCCAGTTCCTGCACTTCCTCGCGCTCCTGCCCCTCGTCTGGTGGGCGATCGGAGCCGCATGGCGGGCGCGCATGACGCGGGACTGGTTCCTTGCCGCCGTTCCGGTGATCCGCAAGGTCGGCACGCAGTCCCTCGCCGTCTTCCTGATGTCCATCGTGCTGAGCCGGTTCAACGGTTTCGCACTCGACGTCATCGGGCGGAACGTTTTCACCACGGCGGCCGTTAACCTCTGGGGCTTCGGCGTGCTGATCGGCACCGCCTATCTCGTCGGCTGGTTCAAGGCGGAACCGTGGCGCAACGCGCGGAAACCTCACGTGAATGCGCCGCAGGGGACGCAAGTGGCCAACCCCGGCCCGGCGGAATAGATCAAGGGTTCATGAACAAGCTCGACGCCTCCGACGCGCCGCTGACCGCCCTCTCCATCGAGGGCCCGCTGGTCGTGGCCCAGCTCGGCCAGTCGCTCGACGGGCGGATTGCGACGCTGACCGGCGCCTCAAAATACATCTCCGGCTTCGAGGCGCTGAAGCATCTCCACCGGCTGCGGGCGGAGGTGGACGCGGTGCTCGTCGGCGTCGGCACGCTGATCGCGGACGATCCGGCGCTTACCGTCCGGCATGTGCCGGGGCGCAGCCCCGCGCGAGTGGTGATCGACCCGACCGGCCGCGCCCCCGCCGACGCGCAAGTGTTCCGCGACGGAGCGGCCGAAACGATCCTGCTCACGCTCCCCGGCGTCGCCGCCCCCGCCGGTGCGCGCGCAGTCGCAGTTGCGCCGGGGCCGGACGGGCGCTTCTCCCCGGAGGCCGTCGTCGCGGCGATGCGGGCCGAAGGGCTCTCCCGCATCCTCGTCGAGGGCGGCGCGGACACACTGGCCCGGTTTCTTGACGCCGGCGCGGTGGACCTGCTTCATGTGCTGGTGGCGCCGATCATTCTCGGTTCGGGCAAGGCGGGCTTCTCGCTCGCGCCGATCGATCAGCTCGACGAGGCGATACGCCCACGCACGGCGGTGCATCTCTTCAATGACGGGGACGTGCTCTTCACCTGCGATCTTCGCGGCCGGTCCGCCGGGCCGAGGAAGATCGCCGCGGAATAGGAGGCGGCGATGCCGCGCTACGCTTTCTCGCAACGCGCCCTGCACTGGATCATCGCCCTTCTGGTGATCGGTTCCATTGCCGGCGGCAAGGTGATCGAGAATTTCGGCTTCGAAGGCTTGCGCGATACGTTCGGGCTCGACGCGACCAACGCGATCTACACCTATCACAAGACCTTCGGCATCCTGATCCTCGCGCTCATGCTCGTCCGCCTCGCACTGAAGCTGCGGCTCGGCAAGCCTGAATACGATCCGCCCCTCACACGGTTCGAGCATATCGCGAGCAACGCGACGCACGGTCTATTCTACGGGCTTCTGATCCTCATGCCCGTCCTCGGCTGGCTGGCGACGGGCGCGGGCGACTTTCCGGTCCAGTTCTTCGGCTGGAACCTCCCGCCGATCCTGTCCGGGGACAAGGCGCTGAGCGAGACGCTCTATGACCTTCACGCCATCGTCGGCAACGCGATCCTGACGCTGATCCTCGTCCATGTCGGCGCCGCAATCTGGCATACGGCGGTGAAGAAGGACGGGGTGCTCCGCCGGATGGTCTGAATTCTCAGACTGGCTCCGCCCATAGGTCGCGATGCCCGATCCTTACGGCGCGCGCCGCGGCGCGGCCCGCCGCCCAGCCCGCCGGCGCCGCCGGGCCGAGCGCCGCCGCCCCGCCCTCCGCGAGCGCGGCGATGAGCGCATCGTCTCGCCCCGCCTCCAGAACCCAGTCGCTCGCCGCCTCCTCGACCCGATAGCCGCGGGCGCGAAGCGCGGCGGCGAGGGCGTCCGGCGCCGCGGGGCCGAGCGCGGAGCCGAAACCCTTGTCCCGACCCATGTCGGCGTGGAAGGCGACGAGCGCCTCGGCCTCGCCCGGCGGCGCGGGCTCCCACGTCTCCCGCCCGTCATAGGTCAGCGCCGCATAGAGCGGCAGGCGCGCGGCGGCCAGGAGGTCCGCAAAGCGGCCAATCCATTCCGCCGAAACGAGGTCGAAGAAGGCCGAGGCGGCGATCAGCCCCGGCCCGCCCTCGAAGGCCGCCTCGGGCCGCGCGGCGAGATCGGCCTCCACGGCCTCCAGGTCCGGCCCCGGCGGGATCGCGGAAAGGAGCGCTCGGTCATGGTCCAGGACCCGCCAGCGGGCGCGCGGCAGATGCGGGCCGAGCGCCCGGCGCGTCGCCCCCGCTCCGCCCCCGAGATCGGCCACGAGGAGCGGCTGGCCCGCCCCGAAGGCGACTGCGCGGGCGAGAAGGCCAGGCGCCCGCGCCCGGTCGTCTGCATCGGCGCGGAGCCGCAGCCAGTCCAGCGAAAAACCGCTCATGCAGAGCTCTCTAGCGCCGCGCGCACGATCTCCCAGGTCGCCTCCCAGCCCGGCATGGCGAGCGCGGCGCGCCGCCCCGCCGACCCCGCCGTTCGCCGGGCGTCAGGGTCGCGCAGCAGGCCCTCGATCGCGGCTGAAAGCGCCGCGACATCGCCGATGGGCGCGATCCGCAGCGCTGCCTCCGGCGCCATCTCCCGCAGCGTC
>JAUHWJ010000033.1 GCA_030424705.1 Alphaproteobacteria bacterium
GCGGGTATGGGAAGGGCGAAGAGCCCCGGAACCGAAGGTGCCATGCCCCCCTTCGCGTTTCTCCGTCGCCCCGATGATGGACTGGAAAAATTAATCAATATAAACAATATATTACAAAAAGCCATGTGCAATACATGTTCATGTTTTGATCGCAAGATTTCGCGCTCTGGCGTAGGTCGGAGTCGATCCAATGGATGACCGGATCGACCGGCATTCCGAAGCGCTGAAACCTTGGTCGATGACCTGTGATCTGGGCCTCCTCAAGATCTGCGTGGCGTCCACTGCGGCGTGAAGCGATCATCAGTCTTTCATCGCCCGAGGCTCGAGTTTCCGAGCTTCCTCGAGGCGGCTGTTTCGTTCGGCTACCGAAATTTACCTGCCTGCTCGGAGCCTCGCACCCAATAGCGCCGTGCGACGATCCTCATCTGGCAGCTAAGCCATACGGCCTTCGGCGCGCCCGGCCGGAGTGAGAGGCTGCGGCGGTTTCCGTGACGGGTTTGGAGGCGAGGGAGAGGCCCTGCGCCGCCCGTCCCGGGAGATGACTGATGGATATGCAGGTTCTGGACAGTAGCCGCGACGTGCCCGTCGGCTACAACGTGGATGTGTCGCGCGGCGAGCGGGTGGGGCGGGTGACGTCGGAATGGTTCAATCGGCCCGATGACGAGCGCTTCCTGTCGCTCGACGACCTCTTCGCCTCGGTGAAGGGACGCGCCGAGCGGAGCCGTACGCGCAGCGTGGAGAGCGCGGCGATCCGCGTCGAGGCGAGCCGCGACAACCCCGAGCGGCTGGGCCTCGTCCTGCCCGGCGCCGAGGAACCCGTCGCGCCGACGCACTGGAGCTTCGGGCAGATGGCGAGCCTCGTCGGCGCGCCGGCCGCCTATCTGCGGCAGCTGCCGGCGCCGCTGGCGGGCATCAACCTCCAGTACGGGCTGACCAACCACCGGGCCGAGCAGATCAAGACGCTGGAGACCGAGGACGGCCGGACCGAGCTCCGCGCCGTCACCGGGCCGGATTATGGGCGCATCTACGACCATGAACTCGTCTCCGCCGTCCGGCGCATCGCCGGCGATGGTACGGGCGACACCCGCTGGAAGGTGCCGGGCGTGCTCGACTGGTCGACGGGCGTCTACAACCCGATGGTCGACGTCACCAGGGAAACGACCACGCTCTACGCCTCCGACCGCGACGTGTTCCTGTTCCTCGTCGACGACCTGAACCCGATCGAGGCGGGGCTCCTGCCCGACGGCTCGCCCGATCTCTATTTCCGGGGGTTCTACTGCTGGAACTCCGAGGTCGGCGCGAAGACGCTCGGCATCGCCAGCTTCTACCTCCGCGCGGTCTGCCAGAACCGCAACCTCTGGGGCGTCGAGGACTTCCAGGAGATCACGATCCGGCATTCGAAGCACGCCGCGAACCGCTTCGCGCACGAGGCCGCCCCGGCGCTGACCCGCTTCGCCGAGTCCTCGCCGGTCCCCTTCATCGAGGGGGTTCGTGCAGCGCGGGAGAAGATCGTGGCGCGGACGGACGAGGACCGGCAGGACTTCTTGCGGAGGCGCGGGTTCTCGAAGGCGGAGACGGGGCGGATCGTCGAAACGGTTCTGGCCGAAGAGGGCCGCCCGCCGGAGAGCGTCTTCGACTTCGTGCAGGGGATCACCGCCGTCGCCCGGACGAAGCCGCACCAGGATGCGCGGCTGGCGATGGAGGGCAAGGCGAAGGCGCTGCTGGACCGCGCGGCCTGAGCCCCGCCCCGACCGGACGATGCGCGGCCCGCCTCGGAGGGAGAGGGGGGCCGTGTTCCTCGTGACGGGTTCGGAGGTCGGGAGAGCGGCTCCCGACCGGCCCGTCGCGGAGATGAGAGATGGCCCGGAAGACCCAGACGCAGAAGATCACCCTCAGCGCCTCGCGCGACATTCCCTTCGACAGGCTGACGCTCAGCCAGTCCAATGTCCGGCATGTGAAGGCCGGCGTGTCGATCGAGGAGCTGGCCGAGGACATCGCGCGGCGGACGCTCCTCGCCTCGCTCACCGTCCGCCCGGTGCTCGACGAGACCGGCGCCGAGACCGGCATGTTCGAGATCCCGGCGGGCGGCCGGCGTTACCGCGCGCTCGAACTCCTCGTGAAGCAGAAGCGGCTCGCCCGCAACGCTCCCGTCCCCTGCATCGTGCGCACCGACGGTCTCGCCGAGGAGGACAGCCTCGCCGAGAACGTCCAGCGCGCGCCGCTCCATCCGCTCGACCAGTTCCGCGCCTTCCAGGCGATGCGCGACAAGGGGCGGAGCGAGGAGGAGATCGCCGCGGCGTTCTTCGTTGCGCCGGCTGTGGTGAAGCAGCGACTGAAGCTCGCCGCCGTCGCGCCCGCGCTGCTCGAAGCCTACGCCGAGGAGGCGATGACGCTCGACCAGCTGATGGCCTTCACCGTCAACCCGGACCCGGCGCGGCAGGAGCAGGTCTGGGAGGCGCTGCAGCGGCATTACAGCAAGGCCCCGCACGAGATCCGGCGCATGCTGACCGAGGGCGCGGTGCGGGCGTCCGACAAGCGCGCGCAGTTCGTCGGGCTCGACGCCTATGTCGAGGCGGGCGGCGCGATCATGCGCGATCTCTTCAGCCAGGACGATGGCGGCTGGCTGCAGGATGCGGGGCTCCTCGACCTCATGGTCTCGGAGAAGCTCGCGGAGGAGGCCGAGGCGGTGCGGGCCGAGGGCTGGAAGTGGGTCGAGGTCGCGACCGAGTTCGCCTACGGGCACAGCTGGGGCATGCGGCGGCTGCGGGGAGAGGCCGAGCCGATGAGCGCCGAGGAAGTCGCCGCGCATGCGGCGTTGCGCGCGGAGATGGACGCGCTCGAGGCCGAGCATGCCGACGATAGCGAGTTGCCCGCGGCGGTCGACATCCGGCTTGGCGAGATCGAGACCGCGCTGGAGGCGCTAGAGGCGCGGCCCCTGCGCTTCGACCCCGAGGACCGGGCCCGCGCCGGGGCCTTCGTCAGCATCGACGCCTCCGGCTGGTTGCGGGTCGAGCGCGGCTATGTCCGCCCCGAGGACGAGCCGGCCCCGGAGCCTGATGCAGGTGCGGAGGCGGGTGCGTCGGACACCGAGACCGCCGGCGATGGGATCGCCACGTCAGAGGTCGCCGACGATCCCCTCTCGCCGGACGCCACGCCGGTCGAGGAGGACGAGGACGATGGGCTGAAGCCGCTCTCCGACCGGCTGGTCGCCGAGCTCACCGCCCATCGCACCATCGCGCTCCGCGATGCGGTGGCGCGGGACCCGGAGGTCGCGATGCTTGCGGCGCTGCATGCGCTGGCGCTCCGGCTCTTCCATCGCTACGGGCTCGACAGCTGCGTCGAGATCGAGCCGAGGAGCGCCCTCTTCGGCGCTCAGGCGCCGGGCCTCGGCGACATGCCCTATGCGCAGGCGGTCGAGGCGCGGCACGCAGCCTGGGCGGCGCGCCTGCCCGCGGCGCCGGAAGAGCTCTGGGAGGCGCTGACCGGCTTCGACGCCGAGAGCCGCGCGGCGCTCTTCGCCCATTGCGTCTCGCTGACGGTGAACGCCGTGCACGATCCCTACCGCCGCCGGCCCCGCGCGCTGGCGCATGGCGACGCGCTGGCGGCGACGCTCGGCCTCGACATGAGCCGGGCGGGCTGGACGGTCTCGACCGAGGCCTATCTCGGCCGGGTCGCCAAGGCCCGCATCCTCGAGGCGGTGCGCGAGGCGAAGGGCGAGGCGGCGGCCGAGCGGATCGCGGGGCTGAAGAAGCCCGAGATGGCGGAGGCGGCCGAAGCGCTGCTCGAAGGTTCCGGCTGGCTGCCGGAGCTTCTCCGCACCGCGCCTCCGTTGGAGGACGACGCGCCGGAGATCGAGTTGGTCGAAGCGAATGACCACGCGGTCGATGCCGAGCCGCAGAACGGTGTAGCGCAATCGGACATCGACGGCGGCGAAACGGCCATGGGCTATCCCGCCGACGCCGGCGAAGATGACTCGGTCGCCGGCAGGGCCTTCGCGAAGACCGCCGCCGAGTGATCCGCTGGGGACGGAGCGGTAGCTCCCCGCCTCTCCGACCCGGGACGCCTGGGGTCCGCCGGCGACGGTGGACCCCTCTTTCGCCGCCATCCGATCCGAGGCGCCGCCGATGGAAAGCCCCGCCGCCCTTCTCGCCCGCCGTCTCGCCGAAGAGGCCGAGGCCGTCTGCCGTCACTACCTGCCGAATGGCCGGAAGCAGGGCCGCTACTGGGTCGCGGGCGATGTCCACGGCTCCACGGGCCGCAGCCTCTATGTCCGCCTGACCGGCCCGACCGCCGGACCGGGCGCCGTCGGCAAATGGACGGATGCGGCGACCGGCGAGTTCGGCGACCTGATCGACCTGATCGCCGCCAACCAGCGACACGCCACGCTACGCGACACGCTCGAAGAGGCGCGCCGGTTCCTGAACCTGCCGCGTCCGTTGATCGCTCCGTCCAGCGCCTCGCCTTCGCCCGCCGGATCGGTCGAGGCCGCAAGACGGCTCTGGGCCATCGGCCGGCCGATCTCTGGCACGCTGGCCGAGCGCTATCTCGCCGGGCGGGGCATCGTTGGGCTTGGCGACCTTCCCACGCTGAGGTTCCACCCCGCTTGCTTCCATGTCCGCGAGAGCCGGTCGCCGACCGCCCCGCCCGAGACCTGGCCGGCGTTGCTGGCGAAGGTCGCCGATTTCGACGGACGCATGACCGGTCTCCATCGCACCTGGCTCGACCCGGACAGCGCGGGCAAGGCGCCGGTGATCCCGCCGAGAAAGGCGATGGGGCGGCTCATCGGCAATGGCGTGCGCGTTGGAACGCCAACCGACATCCTCGCCGCCGGCGAAGGGCTCGAGACCATGCTGGCGCTCCACTCGGCGCTGCCCTTCCTGCCGGTCGTCGCCGCGCTCTCCGCCATCCATCTCGCGGCCCTGATCCTGCCGGCTGCGCTCCGCCGCCTCTACATCGGCGCCGACCGCGACGAGGCGGGACACGCCGCGGCGAATGCGCTCCACGCCCGCGCCGCCAAGGACGGCGTCGAGGCGATCCGCCTCCTCCCGCGTCTCGGCGACTTCAACGACGACCTGATCGCCTTCGGTATCGCCGATCTTCGCGCGCATCTCCGCCCGCAGCTCGCGCCGGAGGACGCGGCCCGTCTACACGCGCTCGCCCCCGGCTGACCGGGTTCAGGGCGCAGGGGTCGGGCTCACTCCCCGGTCAGCGCCGCGCCTCCGGGCCTTCCGAGAGCGGGCGAGACGGAGCAGAGCCCGGCCGGGCCCGCAACGGCAAGCCGTCCTCCGCTCCGCTGCGGCCGCCGCATGCGCGGCGGTGCAGGCCCGCCCGGCCCCTGCTTGCCCGTCGCCCGGGAAGGCCCGCGAGAGGCGCGGGCCGGAGAGACGGGAGACCCGACCATGACCGACATAGAGACCCGATCCACCACCGCCATCGTGCTGGACGAGCTCCAGCTCTACGGCCACCGCCCCTTCGCGGACGAGCCCGACCCGCGCCCCTTGCCGGAGCCCGAGGCCCTGCAGGGCGCCGTCGCCGACATCCTCGACGCGCTGGTCGCGACGCTCGGCGACACCCGTCTCGAGCCCGATCTCGAGGATGTGCTCTGGAGGGTGGCCGATCTCTTTCACCGCATGGCGACCCGCGTGGAGCGCGACCTCGACGCCAACGAGCAGGCGCAGCGTCGGGCGCAGGCCGAGCAGGACGGCTCCGAGATCCGTTCGGTCGAGCTCGAAACCCTGATCGCCGAGGGGCTCTCGCTGATCGAGCGGCGGAACACCTGGGAGGCGATGCGCGATCTCGCCGCCGAGGGCTTCGAAGCGCATCTCGGCGAGGTCTGGCGTCCGCGCGCCGGGAGCCATGTCCGCCGCAACAGCCTGACCGCCGCGCTTATCGACAGCCGGGACTACATCGCCGCCCGACGCCGGGCCGCCATCGAGCCGCTCCTGCCTGAGGGGCCGAAGATCGCCTTCGCCGGCGGGGCCGACTGCGCCGACCACGCCGCGATCTGGGACGCGCTCGACCGCGTGCGGACCAAGCATGCCGACATGGTGCTGCTGCATGGCGGGTCCCCGCGCGGGGCGGAACGCATCGCCGCCGCCTGGGCCGACAATCGCAACGTCACGCAGATCGTCTTCCGCCCGGACTGGACGCGCCACGGCAAGGCCGCCCCGTTCCGGCGCAACGACCAGCTCCTAGAGGCGCTTCCCATCGGGCTGATCGTCTTCCCCGGTTCCGGCATCACCGACAACCTCGCAGACAAGGCCCGCGGCCTTGGCATCCCGCTCTTCGACTTCCGGCCCCGGCGGTCGGCGGGCTGAGCAGAACCGGCCAAGCCGGGCTGTCGCCCGCGCCGGGCGCTTCCGGCGCGGGCGCGACTCTGCTAAAATCTCGACGCGTCAATTGGCGGTGGTGGCGACCCGATCCCCTGTTGGAGGAGCCCCGCCATGCTGGCCTCGACCCTTCTCACCGCCTTCGGCCTCGGCGCGATCTGCTGGCTGATGTTCACCCTCGCCGTCTATGCGCTGCCATTCTGGATCGGCCTTTCTGCAGCCTTCTGGCTGCATGCGGACGATCAGGGCGTGCTGTTCGCCGTCATCGGCGGGCTCGCGACGGCGGGCCTCGTCGCCGCCCTCGGCGAGATCCTGTTCGCCCGCGTCCGGTCCGTCCCGCTCCGGCTCGTCGTCGGCCTCATCTACGCCGTCCCGGCGGGTCTGGCCGGCTTCCACATGACGAAGGGCGTGGCTGCGCTCACCGACGCCGGCGAGACCGCCTCCCTCGTCCTCGCCGGTCTCGGCGCGCTGATCATCGGCGCAACGGCATGGGCCCGCATCGCCGGGTGGTCCGGGGCGGAAGGGATCGAGGAGGGCGCCGGGGGCGATGGTCGGGTCGCGACAGACGAGGGAGAGGCTCTCCGGGCCCTCCGATCACGGGATCAGGTCGGCTGGCGAGGTTCGGCGGTCAGGCAGGGACGCCGGCCGAAGCCGAGATAGGTGCGGTCCAGGGGCCGGATCGGCGTCCGGCGACGCCGTCTCCGGCGCGCGACGGAGCCGCGATCCGAGGGATTGGCGCTGGCGGGGGGCTCTCCCCACGCCAACGGCGCCCGCCGCCTGCACGACAGGGCCTCTCTTCGCACGACGCCTGTCGCCGTGGTCTTGCCGGGGCGTCCGGCGGCCTGTGATCGTCTCTCCCGGCTGACGCCCGCGTCCCTCGCGGACCTCTCTTGGCTGATCTGACCGGGACCGGCTGACGCCTCGATCCTCGGGCCGCAACGGCGCGCCCGGACTTTCTTCCCCTGGCGGTGGCCCGCCATTCCTCGCGGGGCAAGAAAGACCGGTCCCGCCGTCCTCCGCGATGCTCCGGGTCCGAAGGACTGCGTCCGCGGATCGTCCCGGTCCTGACGATCGCCATCGAGGCCGCGATGGGCGCGGGCTCGGACAGCAAGGAGACCAAAGACATGGCCACCATCGGAACCTTCCGGAAGACCGGCGCCGAATACGCCGGCGAGATCGTCACCCTCAGCGTGCAGGCCAAGGGCGTGCGCATCGTCCCCGAGGACAGCGTCCCCACCGCCAACGCCCCCTCGCACCGCGTCTTCGTCGGCCGCGCCGAGATCGGCGCCGCCTGGTCGAAGCGCTCGGCCGAGGGCCGCGACTATCTCAGCCTCAAGCTCGACGACCCGAGCTTCACCGCGCCGATCTATGCCAATCTCTTCGACGACGCCGTGATCGAGGGCGGCGAGGAGACCTTCTCCCTCATCTGGTCCCGCCCAACCACCCGCCGAAACGGCGATTGACCGAAAACCGCCCCGCCCGGGACAACCCGGGCGGGGCGGGAGGGCGAACGCCCGGGTCGAGCGCGCAGCGCGACGCGAGATCGTCGCGAGCGGCCCGAAGCTGACCTTTGCCGAGGGTCCTATGTGCTGCGATCGTGTTTCCGTTTCCGGACATTCATACGGTCTGCAGTATTTTCTGGCTGAGAAGGGTGCGGGGCGGACAAAGCTTGCACTGCAGCGCGAGTGTCCGCCCCTTTGGCAATCCAGTCGCTTCTATAGGAATCCACCCAACCCCTTTTCTGTCGAAGGGGATAGCGCTGCTGGGAATTGGTAGGCGGAGCGAACCACTGATCGGTCTATCGATCCGCCCGGCCCGTAAGCGTCTGAAGAGGCAAGGATGCGGGTCGCCGAGCCAGGCGCGATAGACAATATTGAGCCAGACAAGCTAAATCCTCTTGGAGTGGAATTTAAAGTGCGTGGGGGCGGCTCTCGGCATGAGCGACAACATGACGGCGCTGGAGGATAAACTAGACGAAGCTAGGGTATTTCTAAGCTATTCCCGCAAGGACCGTGAGCGCGCATCCGGCATCGCCGATGCCCTGCGCGCGCGGCATTTCGGCGTGTTTAAGGATACCGACGACATTCTGCCGACCGAGGAATGGAGGAGCCGGCTGGAGGAGCTGATCGCGGAGGCGGACACGATCGTCTTTCTGCTCTCTCCGCATTCCGCCGCCTCCGAGGTCTGCGCGTGGGAGGTCGAATACGCGACCGCCCTCAACAAGCGCATCGCGCCCATCGTCATCGACGATGTCGAAGGGGATGCGATCCCGCCCTTGCTCGCCCGGCTGAACTTTATTTTCTGCACGCCCCGCGACCCGTTCGAGAATGCGGTCAATACGCTGGTCTCCGCGCTATCGACGGATATCGACTGGATTCGCGAGCACACTCGCCTCGCGGGTTTGGCGCGACGATGGTCGGGAGCGGGACGTCCCGCGCGGCTTCTCCTGCGCGGTCAGGACATCGCGGATGCGGAAGGCTGGCGCGACGGTCGTCCGGCGGAGGCGCCAGCGGTGACGCCCGATCAGGCGGGCCTGATCGCGGAGAGCCGCCGGGCGGCCGGGCGGCGGCAGCGGAACTGGATCCTCGGCTCGCTCACTGTCGCTGCTTCCGCCGCCGCCCTGGCGGTCTTGGCCTACTTCCAGTCGGTGGAGGCGGACAGGCAGCGGGCGGAGGCGGAAACGCAGCGCGCCGCGGCTGAAGAGAGCGCGGCGGAGGCCGAACGCCAGCGCCTTGTCGCCGAGGAAAACGCGGACGAGGCGGAGCGTCAGCGGCGCGAGGTGTCGCGCCGTCTCGCCGCGCAGAGCTTGCGGTCGGGCGCCTTCGCCCCGGCGGCGGAGGTTCTGCTGTCGCTCAATCCGGAGGCGCGCGCGACGAAGTCCGTGCTGGCGGGGCTCGCGTCGCCGGAGGAGGCGAGTTTCCGCGACACGCCGGGCACGCCCTTTGTTCTAAACGGGCTGCTCTACTACAGCACTGAAGGGGCTCCGCTGCTTGCGGAGGGCGACCCGTTTCCGGTTAGCGGCTGGATACTGCTGGAGGACGATCTGGTCCTCGTCACAGACACCGCGCGGCTGCGCCGCGTCTCCCGGACCGGCGAACTGATCGAGGACGGCCCGGTCCTAGCCCAGAGCACACCGTGCGGCGTCCATCGCAGCGCAATCGGGCTTACCGTCGTCTCCCATTTCGC
>JAUHWJ010000034.1 GCA_030424705.1 Alphaproteobacteria bacterium
CGTGAGCCGCTCGAGGAAGGCCTTGTTCACCGGGTTGTCGACCGCCTCGAAATAGGAATAGGCGGCGATCAGCCCCTCGCCCTCTTCGGGGGAGATCAGCGTCTGCTCGTTGCCGACGCCGAAGGTTGTGGAGGCGATCGGGATTTCCTTGTTCATCCCGGCGGCGGCGTATTGCTTGTAGAAGGAGACATGCGCGCCACCGACCAGCGCGGAGATCACGAGGTCGGGCTTCGCGCCCTGGATCTTCTGGATCGTCGGGCCGAAATTCGTCACGTCCAGCGGGAAGAACTCGACGCCGAGCGTCTCGCCGCCATTGTCCTTCACGAACTTCTGCATCCACTGCGCGGTGATCTGCCCGTAATTGTAGTCAGCCGCGACGATGTAGACCTTCTTGCCCCACTTGTTCATGACATAGGGGACGACTTTCGCCACCGTCTGCGCCGGTGTGGAGCCAGTGTTGAAGTTGTTGAAGTCGCAGACGCCGCCTTCATACTGGGTGTTGTAGAAGTAGAGCGTGTTGAAACGGGCGAAGGTCGGACGGATCGCCTCCCGGCTGGCGGACGTGATGCCGGCATGAACAACGTCGGCCCGGTCCCCCGCCGCGGCCTGCGTCGCGTACTGGGTGTAGAGCTGGATGTTCGACTGGGCGTCGTAGAGGATCAGCTCGACCTCACGGCCGTTCAGGCCGCCGGCTGCATTGATGTCGTCGACGGCCATCTTCGTGGTCTCGACCATCGGCGCACCGTAGATGTCGAGGCCGCCCGACTGGTCGAGGATCGACACGAACTTGATCTTTCCGTCCTGCGCCCGGCCGATCGTGGCGGGCGCGGCGAGGGCTATGGCGGAGGCGCCGGCGACGAAGCTTCTGCGGGTCAGTTTCATTCTGTTCTCTCCTGTCGGGTCGCCCGGCCGTAGCGGCCGGATCTTTGGATGGCGTCGTGTTCAGTCTTTCCTGGGCTTCGGGGCCTCGCCGCGGCGCGCAAGGCCTTCGGCGAGCCCGTCGAGGCCGCCCCCGACATTGAGGCCGACCTCCTCGCCCAGTTTCTTCACCGCCGGAAGCTGGAGCGCCATTGCGAGGACGCTGTCCACCACCTGGTTGACCGCGCCCTTCTCGCCCGATGCGCCGCCCTCGCCGCCGGATCCGCCGAAGCCGCTGATATGGTTGATGCGGATCGATTCGATCCGCTCCGCCGGCTTCAGCATCCGTTCCACGACCTCCGGCAGCGCGCGAAGCCGCGCCTCCTCGAGCTTCATGGAGATCAGCGCCTCGCTCTGCCCGTTCTCTGCTGCGATCACGGCCACGCGCCCCTCGGCTTCGGCCAGCAGCCGGTCTCGCGCAGCCTGCGCGCGCTCGAGCGTCGCCTTCGCTTCCGCAGTCGCCATCGAGAGGATCGTGTCAGCCTCCGACTTCACCCTCGTATCGTCCACCGCGGCCTGTTCGGAGGCGCGGATGAGGGCGAGCGCCTTCTGCCGCTCCGCCGCCGCCGTCTCCCGCACCGTGCGCACATCCTCTTCAGCCTTGGCCTCGCCGGCCTTGGCCGCGACGGCCGCCGCTTCGGCTTCGGCCTCCTCGACCCGCTTGGCGGCGAGCTGCACCGCGTTCTCGGCGAGTGCAAGGGCGGTGGCGAGTTCGCTGTCGAGCGCCTTGCGCCGCAATTCCCGGTCCCGCTCGATCTCGGAGAGGCGGATCTCCCGCTCCCGCGCGATCCGGGCCGCCTCCCGCCGCTTCTCAGAGAGGGCCTGCTCCTCCGCCGTCTCCGCGAGGCTCCGGGCGCGCGCGACCTCGATCTCGCGCTGCTGCTGGATCATCGCCTCTTCTTCCTCGCGGGAGATGGTGAGCTTGCGCTTCGTCGCGTCGAGATGGCTCTGCCGGACGGCGACCTCGGCCTCCGACTCGATCGCCGCGCGCTCCTTCTTGTTGACGGCGATGATCTCCGCGAGCCGCCGCATGCCGAGCGCGTTGAAGGCGTTGTTCTCGTCCAGCGCATGGAACGGCGTCTGGTCGATCCTCGTCAGGGAGACGGATTCGAGCATCAGCCCGTTCTGCGCCAGATTGTCCTTGAGCGTCTCGGAGACTTCGCGCGCGAAAGCGCCTCGATTGTCTTGCAGATCGTCCATCGTGTAGCGCGCGGCGACGGAGAGCATGGCGTCGACGAGCTTGCCTTCGAGCGTCTCCGCAAGCTCGGCCGGGCGGAAGGACTTGCCGGCGAGCGCCTGCGCCGCGGTGGCGACGCCGGCGGCGCTGCCCTCCACGCGGACATAGAACTCCGCCCCGACATCGACGCGGAGACGATCCTTCGTGATGATGGACTTCGGACCAAGCCGCTCGATCTCGAGCCGGCTCGTGCGCATGTTGACCTCGGCCACCTTGTGCAGGAACGGCAGGGCGAGGCATCCGCCGTCCAGCACGACCCTCTGCCCGCCGGCGCCCGTCCGGACGATGGCGATCTCCCTCGTCGCTTTACGGTAGTAGCGATTGAGGAACAGAATCAGAAGGATGGCGACGACGACAAGGATGATTAAGCTGACGAACCAGGCCATGAGCGCCTCCCTCCCAGCCCGCGTTCATCTCCGCGCGGCGGCACATAGGTCCGGACAAGTTAACGAGGGGATAAGACTCGCTGTCAAGCGATTCGAGCGGAGCGGACGCGATCCGCGTTCGTCAGGCCGGCATCGCCACGCGCCCGCCGAAATCCGCGGTTGCCGCCCTCGCCGCTGCGAGAGCCTCCGCCGCTGCGTCGCGGTGCGCCGAAGGGTTGAGCCGCGCGGAGGGACCGGCGACGGTGATCGCCGCGATCACTGCGCCAAGCTCGTCGAAAACCGGAGCGGCTGCAGCGCGCATCCCGATCGCCTGCTCCTCGTCATCGAGGGCGACGCCGCGCGCGCGGATTTCCCGCGCCTCTGCGATCAGCGAGTCCACATCGGCGATCGTCCGCTCCGTCAGACGGGACAACTCCGCTCCCCGGATCAGCCGCATCATCACATCGTCCCGACGGAACGCCAGCAGCGCCTTTCCGGCCGCGCCGGCATGAAGCGGCGCGCGCCCGCCGATCACGAAAACGGCGCGCATCTCGTTCGCCGATTCCGACTGCGCCATGCAGACGACTTCGGCCACGTCCGCAATGAACAAGGCCGCCGTCTCGCCCGTCCTGTTTCTCAGCGTCTCGAGCGCCGGGCGCGAGATTTCCACCAGGTCGCGGGATCGGGCGAAGGCGGAGCCGGTGGAGAAGGTCTCCACCCCGACGCGCCAGCGGTTGTCCGTCGCCGATATCCGCACGAACCGTTGCGTCTCGAGCGTCGTGAGAAGGCGGTGCGTCGTCGACGGCGCGAGGCCGACTCGCTGCGAGAGCTCAGTAAGGGTTAGACCCGCAGCCTCGCGTCCCAGTTCCCGGAGAATCCCGAGGGCGCGCGCGAGCGCACGAACCTGGCCGGGCGTTCTTTCGTCGTATCGATCTGTCGGCGTCTGAAGCACGGTCCACCCTTCAGCGGCGCGACGTTGCGTCGCCGGGGGGTGAAGTAGCACGGTTTTCGTCGCCGTCCAGCGCCGCCGCGCTTGACGCCGGGCGACTCTCTGCCCGCTATGACTCAAGGTATGGAGAAGCAGGGGGCGCAGTGTCCGAGCGAAGCGCAAACGGCCAGGCGCTCTTCGAGGCGAAGAGCCTCAGAAAGGTCTTCCCCGGCGTCGTCGCCAATGACGACGTTTCCTTCGCTGTCGGAGCCGGCGAGGTTCATGCGCTGCTCGGGGAAAACGGGGCGGGGAAGTCCACGCTCGTGAAGATGATCTACGGCCTCCTGCGGCCGGACGGCGGAGAGATGAGGTTGCGCGGCGCGCCCTATGCGCCCGCCCGGCCCGGCGAGGCGCGGGCGGCCGGGATCGGGATGGTGTTCCAACATTTCTCGCTCTTCGAGGCGCTGACCGTGGCGGAGAATGTCGCGCTCGGCATGAACGACGCTCCGCGCGCACGCGCGCTCGACGCCCGCATCCGCGAAGTGAGCGAGGCCTACGGCTTGCCGCTCGATCCGGGCCGGCGCGTCGGCGAGTTGTCCGTCGGCGAGCGGCAACGGATCGAGATCGTGCGGGCGCTCCTGCAGGCGCCGCGGCTCCTCATCATGGACGAACCCACCTCGGTGCTCACGCCCTCCGAAGCGGAGACCCTGTTCGGCACGCTGCGGACGCTGGCGGAGGAGGGCGTCTCGATCCTCTACATCTCGCACAAGCTCGAGGAGATCCGGGCGCTCTGCTCGGCGGCGACGATCCTCCGGGGCGGGAAGGTCAGCGGGCGATGCGACCCGCGGGCGGAAACCGCACGGAGCCTCGCGGAGATGATGATCGGCCGCGCCCTCGCCGCGCCGAAGGCGACCGACTGGAAGCCGGGCGCGGCGCGCCTCAGCGTCGAGAAGCTGACGCTTCCTTCGGCGGAGCCTTTCGGCGTCACCCTCCGGTCGCTCGACCTGACCCTGCGCGCGGGCGACGTTCTCGGCGTCGCCGGCGTGGCGGGCAACGGTCAGGACGAGCTTGTCGCCGCGCTCTCCGGCGAGACGCGGACCCGGCCGGAAGCCATCCGTCTCGGCGGCGCGCCGATCGGCGGGCTGGGGCCGGAGGCGCGGCGGGCGCTCGGCCTCTCGGTCGCCCCCGAGGAACGGCTGGGCCACGCCGCGGCGCCCGACATGTCGCTCTCGGAAAACACGATCCTCACGGCGAGAGGCCGCGCCGGGCTCGCTTCCCGCGGCTTCCTGCGGAAGGCGGCCGCCGAGGGATTCGCGAACCGGATCGTGACGGAGTTCGGGGTCAGAACGGCGGGCGTCTCCCACGCCGCAAGGTCGCTTTCGGGCGGCAACCTCCAGAAATTCGTCGTCGGCCGGGAAATCCTGCAGAAGCCGGACGTGCTCATCGCCGCGCAGCCGACCTGGGGCGTGGATGCCGGCGCGGCGGAGACGATCCGCGGGGCGATCCGGTCGCTCGCCGCGGGCGGCGCCGCGGTGATGGTGATCTCGCAGGATCTCGACGAGCTGATGGAGATCTCCACCCTCCTGTCCGTCATCTCGGAGGGCCGCCTCTCCTTCCCCGTGCCCGTCGCCGACATCACGGTCGAGCAGATCGCGCTCCTGATGGGCGGCGGGGCGCGCGCGGAGGCGGACGCCGATGCTTGAGCTCGTCGCGCGGAAGGAAGCCTCCCGGTTCATGCTCTGGCTGACGCCGGCGCTTGCGGTCGTCCTCACGATGCTGTCGGGGCTCGCGCTCTTCGCGCTGCTCGGCAAGGACCCGTTCGAGGCGGTCCGCGTCATCTTCGTCGAGCCGCTTCTCGATCCGTTCAGCCGCACGGAGCTGCTGGTGAAGGGCGCGCCGCTCGTCCTCATTGCGATCGGGCTCAGCTTCGGCTTTCGCGCCGGGATCTGGAACATCGGCGCGGAGGGGCAGTTCACCATCGGCGCGCTGACGGCGGGCGCGGTCGCCCTCGCCTTCTGGAATGTCGAGGGAATTTGGCTGCTGCCGCTCATGGCGCTCGCCGGCGCGGCGGGCGGCGCGGCCTGGGCGATGATCCCGGCCTGGCTCAGGATCCGCTTCAACGCGAACGAGATTCTCGTCTCGCTCATGCTGGTCTATGTCGCGGAGCTGCTGCTTTCGGCGATGGTCGGCGGCCCGTTGCGCGACCCGGACGGGTTCAACTTCCCCGAAAGCCGGATGTTCCATGACAGCGCGACGCTGCCGATCATCATCGAGGGGAGCCGCGCCCATGTCGGCGCTCTCGCGGCGCTCGGCGCGGTGGTCATCGCCTATGTTCTGCTGCACCGGCATCTCTTCGGGTTCGAGGTCCGGCTCTTCGGCCAGGCGCCGCGCGCCGCCCGGTTCGCAGGGTTCCGGGAGGCGCGGCTCGTCGCCGCCTGTCTCGGCCTCTCCGGCGCGCTGGCGGGGCTTGCGGGCATGTTCGAGGCCTCGGGCCCTGTCGGGCAGCTGGTGCCCGCCCTGCCTTCCGGCTACGGCTTCACGGCGATCATCGTCGCCTTCCTCGGGCGGCTTCACCCGGTCGGCATCCTGCTGGCCGGGGCGGTGATGGCGCTGACCTATATCGGGGGCGAGACGGCGCAGATGGCGATGAACCTGCCCGCCGCGGCGATCAACGTCTTCCAGGGAATGCTGCTCTTCTTCCTGCTCGGGATCGACGTGCTCGTGAACTACCGCATCCGGCTGCGGAGGGCCTTGTGATGGATCTGTCTGCGCTGAACCCGGCGGACCTCGCCTTCAGCCTCATCGTCGCGGCGACGCCGCTGCTCTTCGCCGCGCTCGGCGAGCTGGTGGTCGAGAAATCCGGCGTCCTCAACCTCGGGGTCGAGGGGATGATGATCCTCGGCGCGATCGGCGGCTTCGCCACCGCGCACGGATCCGGCTCCCTCGCGCTTGCCGCGCTTGCGGGAGCGGGGGCCGGGGCGCTGCTGGCGGCGCTCTTCGCGCTGATGACGCAATACCTGATGTCGAACCAGGTGGCGACAGGGCTCGCGCTCACGCTCTTCGGGCTCGGCGTGGCGTCTCTGGTTGGCCAGGGCTATGCGGGACAGACCCTGCAGGTCTCCGCCCGGCTCGACATTCCGGGGCTGACGGACATTCCGGTGATCGGGCGGCTTCTCTTCGGCCACGATCCGCTCGTCTATCTCTCCCTTGTGGCGACCGCGCTCGTCTGGTGGTTCCTGAACCGCAGCCGGGCCGGGCTCATCCTGCGTGCGGTCGGGGAGAACCATGAGGCGGCGCATGCGATCGGCTATCCGGTGCGGCTGGTGCGGGTCTCGGCGATCCTCTTCGGCGGGGCGATGGCCGGTTTGGGCGGCGCCTATCTAGCGGTCGTGCAGACGCCCCTCTGGGTCGAGGGCATGACGGCCGGGCGCGGCTGGATCGCCCTCGCGATCGTGGTCTTCGCGGCCTGGCGACCATGGCGGGCGCTGCTGGGCGCCTATGTCTTCGGCGGAGTCACCATCGTCCAGCTCAATCTTCAGGCTTTGGGCGTCGCCATCGAAAGTCAGTACTTGTCGATGGCTCCCTACCTCGTCACGATCCTCGTACTCGTCGTGATTTCGGCTGACAGGGCGCGCGCGCGGCTGGACGCGCCGGCCTGCCTCGGCAAACCGTTCTACGCTTCGTCCTGACCGCATAGGCGTGGACGATACAGGGAGAGGAGAAAAAAATGTCACTATGGAAAAAGGCGGCCGCCGTCATGGCAGGGGCGGCGCTCGCCGTCTTCGCAATCGGCGCCGCGGCGGCCGAACCCTTGAAGATCGGGTTCGTCTATGTCGGGCCGACCGGCGATTTCGGCTGGACGCATGAACACGACCTCGCGCGTCAGGCGGTGGAGGCGCATTTCGGCGACAAGGTGGAGACCACCTATGTGGAGAACGTGGCCGAGGGGCCGGATGCGGAGCGCGTGATCCGGCAGATGGCGCAGAGCGGGCACGGGCTGATATTCACCACCTCCTTCGGGTTCATGAACCCGACAGTCAAGGTCGCGAAGCAGTTTCCCGACGTGAAGTTCGAGCACGCGACCGGCTATCAGCGGGCCGACAACGTCTCGACCTATTCAGCCCGTTTCTATGAAGGCCGCCATGTCATCGGTCTGATCGCCGGCAAGATGACGAAGACGAACACGATCGGCTACATCGCCTCCTTCCCGATCCCGGAAGTGGTGCGCGGCATCAACGCCGCCTATCTCGCGGCGAAGTCGGTCAACCCCGCCGTGAAGTTCCGGATCGTCTGGGTGAACACCTGGTTCGACCCGGGCAAGGAGGCGGATGCGGCGAATGCGCTGATCGAGCAGGGCGCGGACGTGATCATGCAGCACACCGACAGCGCAGCGCCGATCACCATCGCGGAGGAGAAGGGCGTCCTCGCCTTCGGCCAGGCCTCGGACATGACGCGCTTCGGGCCGAAATCCCACCTGACGGCGATCATCGACAACTGGTCTCCCTACTACATCGCGCGCACGCAGGCCGTGCTCGACGGAACGTGGACGAGCACGGACACCTGGGACGGGATCGCACCGGGCATGGTGGCGTTCGCGCCCTACAATCCGGCGCTCCCGAAGGAAGTCGTCGCCCTGGCGGAATATGCGCGGTTCGGGATCATGCTCGGCAAGATCCATCCGTTCACCGGCCCGATCAACCGGCAGGACGGCACGCCCTGGCTTGCGGCCGGAGAGACGGCGTCGGACGGGGATCTTCTCGGCATGAACTTCTACGTCGAGGGCATTGAGGGAGCCCTGCCGAAGTAATGGCGCGCAGGCGGTTGGGCGGCCCGCGACGCCCGCCGCCCTTCGTCGCCATTGAAGCGGGGAGCCGGGCCGCCTAAACCGGAGGAAACGGACCGGAGGCCCGAATGCCCGAGAGCGACCCGCAGCTCCTTGTCAGCACCGAATGGCTCGCCGATCATCTCGGCGCGCCGGATGTGAGAGTTCTTGACGGAACCTATCGCCTGCCTGGGCAAGGCGGAGACCCGAAGGCGGATTATGAGCGGGCGCATATCCCCGGCGCCCGCTTTTTCGACATCGACGAGATCGCGGATACGACATCGCCCCTGCCGCACATGCTGCCGCCGGCGGAGAAATTCGTCTCGCGGGTTCGCGCGATGGGGGTAGGAGACGGACACCGGATCGTCGTCTACGATCAGGACGGCCTGTTCTCCGCCGCGCGGGTCTGGTGGATGTTCCGCGTGTTCGGCGTTTCGGACGTGGCGGTGCTCGACGGCGGATTGCGGAAATGGATCGCCGAGGGCAGGCCGGTCGAGGATATGCCGCCGGCGCCGCGGGATAGGCATTTCACCGCCAGAAAGGACTCGTCTCTGGTCCGCGACGTCACGCAGGTCGCCGCGGCGCTGAAGCTCGGCGAGGCTCAGATCGTCGATGCCCGCTCCCCGTCCCGTTTCCGGGGCGAGGAGCCGGAGCCACGGCCCGGACTCCGCTCGGGGCACATCCCCGGCGCGAAAAACGTGCACTATGCGACGCTTCTGGCCCCTGACGGCACACTGAAGCCGGTCACGGAGACGCGGCGCATTTTCGAGGCGGCCGGGATCGACCTGTCCCAGCCGATCGTGACGAGTTGCGGTTCGGGCGTTACCGCGGCGATCCTCGCCCTGGCGCTGGAGCGGCTTGGTCACCGGAAATGGTCGGTCTATGACGGCTCCTGGTCGGAATGGGGCGCATATCCCGATCTGGCGATCGAGACCGGATGAGCCGGAGCGAAACGCTGCTCGAATACACGGTCACCTATCTCGAAATGAAGTCGCCGCCGGGCGCGCCCCCGCCGCCGCCTTCCGGAGCCGGCGGCCTCGCCCTCATACGCGCGAAGGCCCCACCGCGCAGATGGTTCCTTCACCTCTACCAGAGCGTCGGCGCCGGACATGAATGGACGGACTGGCTCCGCGCCGATCCCGCCGAACTCGACGCCTTTCTCGAGGACCCGTCGGTCACGCTCTATTCCCTGATCCTCGATGGCTGGAGCGGCGGCTTCTTCATGCTCGACTGGCGGGTGGAG
>JAUHWJ010000627.1 GCA_030424705.1 Alphaproteobacteria bacterium
CCGCCGCGTCATCGCCCGCGACGAGCTGAAGAAATACACCAACGAAGCGGTCTGATCCGATGGCGGAGGCGGCCCACGCGGCGGCGCGGATCGACCTGGAGGCGGTGGAGAAGTATCTCTCCGCCGCGCTCCCCGGCTTCCGCGGCCCGCTGACGGCGGAAAAGACGGCGACCGGGCAGTCCAACCCGACCTTCATCCTCAAGGCCGGCTCCGGCGAATACGTGCTCCGGCGGAAGCCGCCGGGGCCGCTCCTGAAGTCCGCGCATCAGGTGGACCGCGAATTCCGCGTCATGCGCGCGCTCAAGGAGACGGACGTGCCCGTGCCCGACGCGCTCGTCCTCTGCGAGGACGAAAGCGTCGTCGGCACGATGTTCTATGTGATGAACCGCGTGCCGGGGCGGATCATCTTCGACCCGGCCGTTCCCGGCGTCTCCGTCGAGCATCGGCGGGCGATGTACGAGGACATGAACCGCGTCCTCGCCGCGCTCCACATGGTGGATCACGAGGTGGTCGGCCTCGGCGATTTCGGCCGGCCGGGGAGCTATTTCGCCCGCCAGCTCTCCCGCTGGACGAAGCAGTATCGCGCCTCGGAGACCGAGACGATCCCCGACATGGAGGCGCTGATCGCCTGGCTGGAAGAACGGGTTCCGGCGGATGACGACCGCACGAGCATCGTCCACGGCGACTACCGGATCGACAACCTGATCTATCACCCGACGGAGCCGCGCATCGTCGCCGTGCTCGACTGGGAACTCTCGACGCTCGGCCACCCGATCGCGGACCTCGCCTATCAGCGGATGCAGGGCCGCCTGCCGCCCGGCGAGGTCGGCCGCGGGCTCGCGGGGGTGGACCGGAAGGCGCTCGGCATTCCTTCGGAAGACGAATATGTCGAGATGTACATGAAGCGGGTCGGGCTCACCTCCATCCCCGAACTCACCTTCGCCACCGCCTTCAGCTTCTTCCGCATCTGCGCGATCCTCCAGGGCGTGAAGAAGCGCGGGCTGGACGGCAACGCCTCCAACCCCGAGGCGGCGATGCGGATGGGCGACAAGCTGCCCGGCATGGCCCGCCTCGGCATCGAGTGCATCGAGACAGAGGGCTGAGGCCCCGCCCGGCGCGAAAAGGAACATTCCCGTGCCCCATATACCTCCGCGCGGCGTCGTCGCGCCGAATTTCACGCCGTTCAATGACGATCTGAGCATCGCGCAGGATCTCTTCATCGAGCACGCCCTCGCGCTGCTTGATGAGGGCTGCGCCGCGCTCGCGCCCTTCGGGACGACGGGGGAGGCGCTCTCCGTTGGCGTGGAGGAGCGCATCGCCGCCCTCGCCGCGCTGATCGCTGCCGGAGCGGACCCGGCGAAGCTCATCCCCGGCACGGGGCTCACCAGTATCGCGGATACGGCGCGGCTGACCCGCGCCTGCCTCGACATGGGTTGCGCCGGGGCGATGGTCCTGCCGCCCTTCTATTTCAAGAACGTCCCCGATGACGGGCTCTTCGCGTATTTCGCGCGGCTGATCGAGACGGTCGATCACCCGGGCTTCGCCCTCTACCTTTACCACATCCCGCAGGTCGCCGGGGTGGGGATGCCGGTTCCGGTCGTCGCCCGGCTCTTCGCGGAATTCGAGGAGGTGGTCGGCATCAAGGACTCGTCCGGCAACGAGGCGAATCTGGAGGCGCTGCTCGCCGTCGAGGGGCTCGTCGTCTATCCGGCGGCGGAGACGGCGCTGCCGCTCGCCCTGCCGCGCGGCGCGCCGGGCTGCATCACCGCGACGGCGAACCTCAACGCCCGCGCCATCGCGGACCTCATCGCCGCCTACGACCGGAGCCCGGAGG
>JAUHWJ010000628.1 GCA_030424705.1 Alphaproteobacteria bacterium
CCATCTCCTTCACCGCGCGGACCAGCGCCGCCTCCCGGATCGCGCGGTAGGCGAGGCAGGCCTCCTCCCCCGCCTCCGTGATCGCGACCGTCTTTTCCTTCCCCGCGCGGCCGGATTTCACCAGCGAGCGGCCTTCGAGCTTCTTTAGCGCGTAGGAGACGAGATGCGTGTCCTCTACGTTCATCACGAGGCAGATATCCGCGAGCCGCTTCGCGCGCCCGCGATGGTTCACCGCATGGAGGCAGAGCACCTCCAGCGGGGAGAGCCCGATCTCCCCCGCCGCGGCCATGCAGCGCGCTGTCCAGCGGTTGAAGGCGTTGGAGCACATGATGAGCCCGAATTCGAGCTCGGAAAGCTCCGGCATCGCGCCCGAGGCGAGATGGGCGGAGGAGACGACGGGGCCGGGAGCGGCGGTTTTCTCACGCTCGGTCATGCGGCGATCCGGTCATGACGCAGACATTTTGTCAATAAAATGTTGACGTGAACGCGCCGTCATGAAGGGATGCGCGACGCTAAGGGAGGATTCGGCATGGCTGACGGCGGCGCTGGGCGGGCGAAGTGGGAATTCTGGATCGACCGGGGCGGCACCTTTACCGACATCGTAGCGCGGAGCCCGGAAGGGGAGATCCGCGCGCACAAGCTCCTCTCCGAAAACCCTGAGGCCTATGAGGACGCGGCAGTGCAGGGCATCCGCGACCTCCTCTCCCTCGAACCTGCCGCGCCGATTCCCTCCGAGCGGATCGCCGCGGTGAAGATGGGCACGACCGTCGCCACCAACGCGCTCCTCGAGCGGAAGGGGGACCGGACGCTCCTCGTCATCACGAAGGGATTCCGGGACGCGCTGGAGATCGGCTATCAGGCCCGGCCCGACATCTTCGCAAAGAAGGTGATCAAGCCCGAACTGCTCTACGAGGCTGTCGTGGAAGTGGACGAGCGCGTCCGCGCCGACGGGACCGTGGAGCGGGCGCCGGCCCCTGCGACGATTCTCGCCGATCTGAAGGCGGCGCGGGAGAACGGGATCGACGCCTGCGCCATCGTCCTCATGCATGCCTGGGCCTATCCGGAACACGAGAAGATCGTGGCGGAGGCGGCGCGGGAGGCGGGCTTCGCGCAGATCAGCGTCAGCCATGAGGTCTCCCCCCTGATGAAGCTTGTTGGGCGCGGCGATACGACGGTGGTGGACGCCTATCTCTCCCCCATCCTCCGCCGCTATGTCGAGCGCGTGGCGCGGCTCCTGAACTCTGAGGGCGATAGCGGCGCGCGGCTGATGTTCATGCAATCCTCCGGCGGGCTCACCGCGGCGGAACTGTTCCAGGGCAAGGACGCGATCCTTTCCGGCCCGGCCGGCGGCGTCGTCGGCGCGGTCGAGACGGCGGCGATGGCGGGCGAGGGGCGGATCATCGGCTTCGACATGGGCGGCACCTCCACCGATGTCAGCCATTATGCGGGCGAGTACGAGCGCGCCTTCGAGACGGAGGTCGCGGGCGTGCGGATGCGCGCGCCGATGATGCGGATTCACACCGTCGCCGCCGGCGGCGGCTCGATCCTCCATTTCGCGGACGGCCGCTTCAAGGTCGGGCCGGACAGCGCGGGGGCGAATCCAGGCCCCGCCTGCTATCGCCGCGGCGGGCCGCTCGCCGTCACGGATGCGAACGTGATGGTCGGCAAGCTCCGGCCTGAGAACTTCCCGGCCATCTTCGGCCCGAAGCAGGACGAGCGGCTCGACGTGAGCGCCGTACGCGAAAAATTCGCCGCGCTGGCGGAGGAGATCGGGGATGGGCGGAGCGCCGAGGAGGTCGCCGAGGGTTTCATCGCGATCGCCGTGGA
>JAUHWJ010000035.1 GCA_030424705.1 Alphaproteobacteria bacterium
CCGCCTCGATGGCCTGCTCAATGGACATGGACCATTCCTGCGCCAGCATCGTCTTCGTCATCATGTGGCCGAAGCCCGGCCCCTCCGCGATGCGCTGCGCGAAGGCGACGGCCTCCGCCTCCAGCCTCTCCGCCGCTACGATGCGGTTGTGGAAGCCCCAGCGCTCGCCTTCCTCCGCGCTCATCGCGCGGCCCGTGTAGAGAAGCTCCGCCGCCCGGCCCTGCCCGATAATCCGGGGCAGGATCGCGCAAGCGCCCATGTCGCAGCCCGCAAGGCCGACGCGGGTGAAGAGGAAGGCCGTCTTCGCCTCCGGAGTCGCGAAGCGGATGTCGGAGGCCATGGCGATGATCGCCCCGGCGCCGACGCAGACGCCGTCGATCGCGGCGATGACGGGCTTGCCGCAATTCACCATCGCCTTCACGAGGTCCCCCGTCATCCGCGTGAAACGGAGGAGGCCCTTCATGTCCATGTCGAGGAGCGGCCCGATGATGTCATGCACGTCGCCGCCCGAAGAGAAGTTGCCGCCGTTCGAGGCGAAGACGACGGCGCCGACATCTTCCGCATAGTGGAGTTCGCGGAACCAGTCGCGAAGCTCGGCATAGCTCTCGAAGGTCAGCGGGTTCTTCCGCTCCGGCCGGTCGAGCGAGACCACGGCCACGTCCCCCTCGAAGCGGAGGCGGAAATGTTTCGGTTGCGTATCCCTGATCGCGGTCATGCCGCCCCCTGTCTTGTCACGTCGTCCAGCCTACGGCTCAGCGCCTCCGCCTCTTCGGGCGAAAGGCCGGCGAGGCGCCGGTCGATCCATGTCTCATGCGCCGCGGCCATGGCGGCGAAGGCCTCCGCCCCCGCTTCCGTCAGCCGCACCTCGAAGGCCCGCCTGTCCCCCTCCACGGCCCGGCGCTCGACCAGTCCTTCGGCGGCGAGGCGCTCTACGATCCCGGTCACGTTGCCGTTGGAGACGCGGAGCGCGGCGGAAAGGGCGGTCATACGGAGGCCGCCCGGGTTGCGCTCCAGCGCGGAGAGGACGTCGAAGCGGGGCAGGGTGGAGCCATGCTCCGCCCGGAGCCGCTCCCGCAATTCCCCCTCGATGGCGCGGGTCGCCTTGAGGAGCCGCAGCCAGAGCCGAAGCCGCGCTTTCGAGGCGGCCTCCGTTATGGGCCGCGCCTCGTTCACACTTGGCCCCCGGAAATCGGGATCGCCTGCGCTGTGACGGCGCCGGAGCCCGGCCCGCAGAGCCAGAGCGCGGCGGCGGCGACTTCATCAGGCTCGATCATCCGGCCGAACGGGTTCACGTCACGCAAGCTCGCCAGCGCTTCCTCCGAGCTGATCTTCGCCTTGCCGACGATGTTCTCCACCGAGCGGTCGATGATCGGCGTCGCGACATAGCCGGGGCAGAGGGCGTTCACCGTCACGCCCGTCTTCAGCACTTCGTCCGCCGCGCATTTCATCAGGCCGAGCACGGCGTGCTTCGACGCGCAATAGGCGGCGCCATAGGCGAAGCCGCCGAGCCCGGCGACGGAGGAGATGATGATGACGCGGCCCCAGCCGCGCTCCGCCATCGGCTTCAGCACCTCCCGTGTGCAGAGCATGACGCCCTCCACATTGGTGGCCTGCACCTTCCGCCAGAAATCGAGCGTGATCTTGTGGACGGGCGCCGTCTCCGCGATGCCGGCGTTCGGAACCATGATGTCGACGACGCCCTGCGCGGCGATGGTCTCCACCACCTCCCGCTCGCTCGTCACGTCCATCAGGGACCAGGTGACGCGCGGGCTCTTCGCCGCCGTCTCCTCCAGCGGGCCTTCGCGCCGGCCGGTGATGTGGACATGCGCGCCCGAATCGGCCAGCGCCAGCGCGATGGCGGCTCCGATGCCGGTGCCTCCGCCGGTTACGAAGGCGCGTTTGCCGGAAAGATCGGCGCGAAGATCGGTCATCAGACTTTCCCCAGGGTTTCCGCCCGCTCCGCGAGCCGCTGCATCTGTTCGCGGCCCGCGAGATAGGGCAGGGGCCACGGCTCCCGATCATCGCCCAGCGCCATCGCCGCGTGAAGGGTCCAGTACGGGTTGGAGAGATGCGGTCGCGCGAGACAGACGAGATCGGCCCGCCCCGCCATCAGGATCGAATTGGCGTGGTCCGGCTCATAGATGTTGCCGACCGCCATGGTGGCGATCCCGGCCTCGTTGCGGATGCGGTCCGAGAACGGGGTCTGGAACATGCGGCCATAGACCGGGCGAGCCGCCGGCGTAGTCTGCCCGGCGGAGACGTCGATCACGTCCGCCCCCGCTGAGGCGAAGGCGCGGGCGATCTCCACGGCCTCCTCCGGCGTCACGCCCTCTTCCCCCACCCAATCGTTCGCCGAGATGCGGACGGACATCGGCTTCTCCGCCGGCCAGACGACCCGCATCGCGGCGAAAACCTCCAGCGGATAGCGGAGCCGGTTTTCGAGCGGGCCGCCGTATTCGTCCGTCCGGACATTGGAGACCGGGGTGATGAAGGAGGAGAGGAGATAGCCGTGGGCGGCGTGCAGCTCGATCATGTCGAAGCCCGCGCGCGCCGCCATCTCCGCGGCGGAGACGAACTCGGCCTTCACCCGGTCCATCTCCGCCCGGTCCATCGCCTTCGGCGTGGCGTTGCCGGGCGACCAGGGGAGGGCGGAGGCGGAGAGGAGGGGCCAGTTCCCCTCCTTCAGCGGTGCGTCCATCTCCTCCCAGCCGAGCTGGGTGGAGCCCTTCCGGCCGGAATGGCCGATCTGACAGCAGATCTTCGCCGCGGTCTCGGCATGGACGAAATCGACGAGCCGCTTCCACGCCGCCTCATGCTCCGGCGCGTAGAGGCCGGGGCAGCCCGGCGTGATCCGCCCCTCCGCGCTCACGCAGGTCATCTCGGTATAGACGAGCCCGGCGCCGCCCTTCGCCCGCTCGCCGTAATGGATGAGGTGCCAGTCCGTCGGCGCGCCGTCCTTCGCCTTGTATTGCGCCATCGGGGAGACGACGATGCGGTTCTTCAAATCCATGTTCCGAAGGCGGAACGGCGCGAACATCGGCGCGCGGACAGGGGCGTTTCCGTTCACGCCCGCGGCTGTCTGGAACCAGCGCTCCGCGCCTTCGAGCCAGTGCGCGTCCCGCATCCGCAGGTTCTCGTGGCTGATTCGTTGTGAGCGGGTAAGGAGCGAATAGGCGAACTGCTCAGGCGCGAGGTGGAGGTAGCGCTCCACCTCCTCGAACCATTCCATCGAGTTGCGCGCCGCGGATTGCAATTTCAGCACTTCGAGCCGCCGCTCCTCCTGATACCGGGCGAAGGCGGAGTCGATCGTGGGCTCCATCGTCAGGTATTCGGCCAGCGCGATGGCGCTTTCGAGGGCGAGCTTGGTGCCCGAGCCGATGGAGAAATGCGCCGTCGCCGCCGCATCCCCCATGAGGACGATGTTGCCGTGATGCCAGCGCTCGCAGAGGACGCGCGGGAAATTGAGCCAGGCGGAGCCGCGAAGATGCTTTGCGTTGGAGAGAAGCGCGTGGCCGCCGAGATGCTTCGCGAAGATGCGCTCGCAGGTTGCGACGCTTTCCTCCTGCGTCATCGCGCCGAAGCCGTATGCCTCCCATGTCGCCTGGCTGCATTCGACGATGAAGGTCGCCGTCTCCGCATCGAACTGGTAGGCGTGGGCCCAGACCCAGCCCTTCTCCGTCTTCTCGAAGATGAAGGTGAAGGCATCGTCGAATTTCGCCTTTGTGCCGAGCCAGCAGAATTTCAGCTTCCGGAGGTCGATATCGGGCCTGAACGTTTC
This sequence comes from Alphaproteobacteria bacterium, assembly GCA_030424705.1. Taxonomy (GTDB): domain Bacteria; phylum Pseudomonadota; class Alphaproteobacteria; order Rhodobacterales; family Rhodobacteraceae; genus Pikeienuella. The sequence continues at coordinate 3,779 of JAUHWJ010000035.1, forward strand.
GGCCAGCGCCGTGCGCGTGCGGGAGTTGAGCCCGTCGCAGGCGACAACGACGTCGTATCGCGCCGCGTAATCCTCCGCGCTCTCCACCTCCGTCTCGAAGCGGAGATCTACGCCGAGGGCGCGCGCCCGCTCCTGAAGCAGCAGCAACAGCCGCATCCGCCCGATGCCGCAGAAGCCGTGCCCGCGAGAAAGGGTGCGCACGCCGTCATGGACGACGGCGATATCGTCCCAATAGGCGAAATGGGCGCGGATCGCCGCCGCGCTCTCGGCGTCGTTCCGGGCGAGGTTGTCCAGCGTCTCGTCCGAGAGGACGACGCCCCAGCCGAACGTGTCGTCCGGCCGGTTGCGCTCAATGACGGTGATCTCCGCCTCCGGACGGCGGAGTTTCATGGAGATGGCGAAATAGAGGCCGGCGGGCCCTCCGCCGAGGCAGGCGATCTTCATCCGCGCGCTCCCATCCCCGAGTCGTTAAGAGGAGGCTAACGTGGGCGGAAGATATTTCAAGCATGAAACTTCAAGCTGGAAATATTTTGCTCAGGCGCGCCTGGGTGTTCCGCCCTCGCCGAGATCCCACCAGAGACCGGCCATGATCGCCAGCCCCTCGCGCAGGATCGGGCGAAGCGCGTGTTCGTCCGGCGCGTGCTGGGAGCAGCCGGAATAGGAATGGGGGACCCAGATCGTCGGCATCCCCAGTGTGTCGGTGAATTCCTCGTTCGGGAGCGAGCCGCCGAGATTGGGGAGGATCGCCGGACGCCGGCCCGTCGTCCGCTCCAGCGAGGCGGCGGCCCAGCGCGCCCAGGGCGCATCAGGGTCGAGCCGCGTGGCGGTGAAGGCGACGTCCGCGGAGTCCGAGACCTCCACATCCGCGAATCCTTCGCGGGCTAGATGGCGGCGGAGCGCGGGGAGAATCTCCTTCGGGTCCGTCCCGACGACGAAGCGAAGCTGGCAGCGCGCCCGCGCCCGCCCGGCGATGGCGTTGACGGGCGAGGCCGGGTCGCCGTGCTCCACGGCCAGCACGGCGAAGCTGTTCCAGCCGAAGACTCGCTCGGACGGGGTAAGGCCGGGCTCGCCCCATCCCTCCTCGAATCCCTCCACCGGGCAATCCGCCAGCGCGGCGCGGACGGCGGGGGTGAGGCTGTCCGGCCTCCATTCGGGGACGCGAATGGCGCCCTGCGCGTCCGTTATCACGGCGAGCGCATGGGCGAGGCGGATCATCGGGTCCGCGATCAGCCCGCCCCAGTTGCCCGAATGCCGCCCGCCGGCGCGGAGATCGACAGTAAGGTCGAAGGAGAGGCCGCCGCGCGCGCCCATGAAGAGCGTGGGCCGGTCCGGCGTCAGCCGAGGCCCGTCCGAGGCGATGAGAACGTCGGCGGCCAGCGCTTCCCGCTCCTTGACGAAAAGCTCGTGAAGGCCGAGGGACCCCGCCTCCTCACCCATCTCGATCACGAGGCGGAGCGTGAAGCCGAGCTTTCCGCCCCGCGCCTTCAGGGCGGCTTCGAGCGCGGTGAGGTTTACGAGATGCTGCCCCTTGTTGTCCGCCGTTCCGCGGCCATAGAGCCGGTCCCCCGCCCGGTCGAGCGCCCAGGGGGAGCGGCCGTCGCGCCAGCGCCCCTCCATACCCGGCACGACGTCCCCATGACCGTAGGAGAGCACGACGGGGCCCGCATCCTCCCGCCGCTCAGCGATCAGAAAGGGCCCGCCGCCTCGCGGATTCTCCGCGATGCGAAGTGCGAAGCCCATCGGCTCCAGCATCGGGCGGATCGCTTCATCGAGATAGCGGCGAAGGTCCGGCTCCGCGCCCGGGCGCTGGCTCTCGGTCGGCAGAGCGACGAGGCGCGCGAGCGCGGCCTCGAAGGCGCCGCTGTCGAAGGCGGCTTCGGCGGCGGCGATGGCGGCTTCGCGGGTCATCCGGGCGGGCGCCTCCCTCGCGCTGTGTGCATTATGCGGTTGCGGGCGAATTCGCGCCGTCTTAGCGAAGGGTTAGCGATCCGCGGTCAAGAAGTCGACCATGCGCGTTTTTTCGCCCGGAGGGCGATTGATCGCGCTGCGGATTCGGGCGAGATTGCACCTGCGAAGGGCCGGTCACTTGGGGAATGTAAGTTGAGCGTTGCTCGAAGCGATAGGCGGCGTCGTCATGCCTGCTGACGCGGGTCAGTCGCCAGGGGCGACCGTGGAACTGTCGGTCATCGTGCCAGTCTTTAACGAAGAGGAGGCCGTTCCTCTCTTCCTTGAGGCGGTTCCGCCGATTCTCCGGGATTTGGGCCTCGGTCACGAGATAATCTTCATCGATGACGGCAGCAGCGACCGCACCTGCGCCGTTGTCGAGGCGGCTTCGCGCGAGAATCCGAACGTCCGGCTGATCCAGCTCAGCCGCAATTTCGGGAAGGAGGCCGCAATGACCGCCGGGCTCGAATGGGCTGCGGGCGGCGCCGTCATCCCGATGGATGTGGACCTGCAGGACCCGCCGGAGCTCATCCGCGAGTTCGTGCGGTTGTGGCGCGAGGGCTATGACGTCGTCTACGGCCAGCGCGTCTCGCGCGAGAGCGACACCGGGACCAAGCGGATGAGCGCGGGTCTGTTCTACCGCATCTTCAACAAGATGTCGGACACGAAGATCCATCCCAATGTCGGCGACTACAGGCTCATGAGCCGCGCCGCCGTGGATGCGACGCTGACCCTGCGGGAGCGCAACCGCTTCATGAAGGGCATCTTCGCCTGGGTCGGCTTCCCCTCCATCGCCGTGCCCTATGAGCGGCCGGTGCGCGCGGCGGGGACGACGAAGTTCAACTACTGGCGGCTCTGGAATTTCGCGCTGGACGGGATCACGAGCTTCTCGACCATTCCGCTCCGGATCTGGACCTATGTCGGCCTCACGGTCGCGGTGGCGGCGATCATATACATGGTGACGATCATCCTGCGCACCTGGATGTTCGGCAGCGATGTGCCGGGCTACGCTTCCCTCATGGTGGTGCTGCTGCTGCTCGGCGCGATCCAGCTCATCTCCCTCGGTGTGATCGGCGAATATCTGTCCCGGCTCTATGTCGAGTCAAAGCAGCGGCCGATCTACTATGTTCAGCGTTCCTTGGGTTTTCCGGCGCATACCCCGCAGGAGACCGCTCCGCCGCCCGCAGGGCGTGCGCGGGCCTGAATACGCTCCGGACAGGGAGGCGCGCCGATGCTTGTGGGTGAAATCGTCAGATTCGGGGTTATCGGCGTCGCCGCGACGCTAGCGCATCTCGCAGTCTTCGCCCTGATGTTCGACGTGATTGGCCTCTACGCGCCGCTCGCCAACGGCCTCTCGGCGGTGTTCGCGAGCGTGGTGAGCTATTTCGGGCAGCGATACTGGGTGTTCGGCGCTCGCGCCGCCGGCGCGAGCCGTGCGCGCATCCTGCGGTTCGCCGTCTCGCTGGGCATCGCGGCGATCAGCCACGCCGCAATCCTCTGGGCCGCGCTTCACCTCTTCGGCCTCGACCCGTATGTCGGCGCGGTGTTGGCCATCTTCATCGTGCCGGCCATGAGCTTCGCGATCAACCGCTTCTGGGTTTTCGGCGCAGCGGCCTGATGCGCCGATAGAGGGACAAGATGGTAGACTACAGAATGCGCCTTGTCGCCTTCATCGTCTTTCTGGCGCTGATGGTCCCGATCATGACGACGCCGATCGTGCCGGTGATCGACTTTTACTACCATGTTCTTCGCTATTACGTCCTCGCCGGCAAGATCGAGGGGGTTGAGGCGTTCTATCAGCCGAACTGGCAGGTTCTGCCGAATCTGGGGCTGGACATTATCGGCCTGGGCGTCGCGCAGCTGTTTCCGCCGCTGATCGGCGCGAAGCTGATCTTCGCCCTGCTCGTCGGCGGCTTCTACTGGGCGGGCCTGGCCGCCGCCACGGCGCTCTCGGGCCGCCTGCAGCCGGCGGCGATCGCCATCTTCGCCCTTGCGTCCTACAGCCACATCCTTTCATGGGGCTTCTCGAATTTCCTGCTCGGCCTGTCTCTCGCGATGCTCTGCCTCGCGATCTGGGTCCGGATGGAGAACCGGCCTGTCGCGCAGGTCGCTGTGGCGGCGGCGCTCGGCCTCCTCATCATGATCGTCCACGCCTTCTCCTTCATGGTTTGGGGTTTGCTGCTTGCCTGCTACGAACTCGGGCGGCTCGGGCCGGAGCGGCGCGACTACATCGCGCGGCTGCCCGCGCGGTGGCTGCGTCTCGCGCCCGTCGCTCTGCCGGCTTTTCTCTTCTTCCTCGCGAGCGAGACGGCGGGCGGCGGCGAGCCGATCACCACGTCGATCGCGAGCCTCGTCGGCTACGCCGAGGCCGGCCAGCTCATGGAGCGGCTGATCCAGGAGGTCTGGAAACGCGCCTACAGTTTCCTCAGGGTGTCTGAATCCGGTTTCGTCGGGCTTGATATCGCACTCGGCGTGGCGCTCTGGGGCGCGATCGCGGCGTTCCTGCTGAGCGGAGCGATGCGGCTCGACCGCCGGATCGTCCCGGCGCTGATCTTCTTCGCGGTGCTGGTCGTCATCACTCCGCCGCGCTTTTTCGGCGTCGGCGTGGTCGATGCGCGGATCCCGCTCGTTCTTCTCTGTCTCTTCGCCCTGGCGCTGCGGCCCGGCGCGGCGCAGCGGGGGCGGGTGGTCCCGGTGTTTCTCGCCGGTGTCGTCGTCGTCAAGGTCGGCGCGATGATCGCCAGCTATGCCAGCCTTGCCCCCCGCTACGCCGATTTCGTCGCCTCGGCTTCGGCGCTGCAGCCCGGCGGGATCATGGCCGCGTGGCTCCCGCTCGAGCAGGAGGACAGGGAGGGCCGCAAGTTTTGCGCGCCTCTCGCGCCGGCGGCCGGGATGATGCGCTCGCTCGGCGTTCCGACCTTCGCGATTGCGACCCAGCAGCCGATTCTCCTCACAGGCGAGCTTTACACGGCGCGAAAGACGCGTGAGGAGCGCGGCGGCCCCGACGCGCTCGCGGCCGGGTTTGACTATTACGTCGTGTGCTCGAGCCTCGAAGGCGTCGACTATGGCGCTCCCCTGATCGAGGGCGATGGCTGGCGGGTCTACGCCAGGGAGCGGTGAAGGGGCGGAAACCGCCACAAGCCGCAACGCTTGCCCGTACCGGTTTCCGATCTGACTGGATCGGTCAGGACGGAAACCGCCCTAGCGCACCGCGCCGACGCGCCGCGCTTCAGCGCGGGCCTTCACCTCATAGGCGACTGCGCCGAGGATCGTGATCGCGATGATGAGGAAGGCGAGCGCGCTGATCGAAGGGTCGGTGCCAAGCCTGACTTTCGACGCGAGAACGGTCGTCAGCGTCTTTTCCGGCAGGATGGTGAAGACCGTGGTGTTGTAATTCTCGAAGCTCGTCAGGAAGGCCAGCACCGCGGCGGAGAAGATCGCCGGGCGGAGGAACGGCACGAGGATCTTGAGAAAGACCTGCACATGGCTCGCCCCGAGGTCGAGCGCCGCTTCCTCCTGCGCGCGGTCGAAGCGCTGCAGCCGGGCGAGGAAGATCAGCATGCAATAGGCGGAGATGAAGCTCGCCTGCCCCATCACGGTGAGGAAGTAGCCGTCGAAGAAGAAGGAGGAGTAGGAGGCGCCGGTCGCC
>JAUHWJ010000629.1 GCA_030424705.1 Alphaproteobacteria bacterium
TGTCGAGAAAGCCGGCGGGCGGCTGATCATCCACGAGAACATCCGCAACCAGCCCTGGTATGCGGAGGCCCGCCGGCTCGTCGCCGAAGGCGCGCTCGGCGCCCCCTTCGCCGCCAGCTTCCGCCTGAGGCCGGGGGACGGCCGGGGGCCGGAGGCCTATCTCTCCCGCCAGCCCTATTTCCAGCAGATGCCGCGGTTCCTCGTCCACGAGACGGCGGTGCACTGGATCGACCTCTTCCGCGCCCTCTTCGGGGAGCCTGCGGGAATCTACGCCGATCTACGCCGCCTCAACCCCGCCATCGCCGGGGAGGACGCCGGCTTCCTCCTCCTGGACTGGCCGGACGGCCGCCGCGCCCTCTTCGACGGCAACCGCCTGATGGACCATGCGGCCACCAACCTGCGCCGCACGATGGGCGAAATGCTTATCGAGGGCGACAGGGCGGCGCTTCGCATCGACGGAGAAGGCCGCATCTTTCTTCGCGAATTCGGAGCCGTGGAAGAGCAGGAGCATCGCTTCCCGTGGGAGGATCGCGGCTTCGGCGGCGACTGCGTCTATCTTTCTTGCATGCGCTACCTTGACGCCTTCCGGTCTGGCGCCCCATGCGAAACCGAAGCCGCGACATGGCTCGCCAATCTCCGGATCGAGGAGGCGGCTTACCGGAGCGCGGCGGAAGGGCGGAGGATCGCGTTATGAGCGAAGCGCCGGACATCGACGCCCTCGACGCGGAGGACGCGCTGGCGAGCCGGCGCGCGGAATTCCTGATCCCCGAAGGCGTGATCTATCTCGACGGCAATTCGCTTGGCCCGCTGACCGCAAGGGCGCGGGACCGGATCGCGCGCGCCGTGACCGACGAATGGGGCGCAATGCTGATCCGCGGCTGGAACGAGGCCGGATGGTTCCACGCGCCGCAACGGGTCGGCGACCGGATCGGGCGGCTTGTCGGCGCCCCTGCGGGTTCGGTCACGGTGGCGGACAACACCTCCACCAACGTCTTCAAGTGCCTTTCGGCGGCGCTCGCGATGCGGGCGAGCCGGAAGGTCATCCTCTCCGACAGCGGCAACTTCCCGACCGATCTCTATATCGCCTCCGGCCTCGCCGACGGCCTCGCCCAGGGGCACGAACTCCGCATCGTCGCCCCGGAGGCGGTGGAGGCGGCGATCGATGACAGCGTGGCGGTGATGATGCTGACGGAGGTCGATTATCGCACCGGCCGGCGGCATGACATGAACCGGCTGACGGCGAAGGCGCACGAGGCGGGCGCGCTGGCGATGTGGGACCTCGCGCATTCCGCCGGCGCCTTCGAGGTTGACCTGACGGGCGCCGGCGCGGATTTCGCGGTCGGCTGCGGCTACAAGTATCTGAACGGCGGGCCGGGGGCGCCGGCTTTCCTCTATGTGCGCCCTGAGCTTCAAGAGCATGTCCGCCCGCTGATCGCAGGCTGGATGGGCCATGCCGCGCCCTTCGCCTTCGATCTCGGCTACACGCCGCTTGAGGGCGTCGGGAGGATGCGGGTCGGGACGCCGCCCGTCCTCTCGCTCGCGGCGCTCGACGCGGCGCTCGATCTCTTCGACGGGGTGGAGATGGCGGCGATCCGGGCGAAGTCCGTCTCCCTCTGCGAGACCTTCATCCGGGAGGTGGAGCGGCTTTGCGCCGGGCATGGGTTGCGGCTCGTCTCCCCCCGCGACCCGGGCGTGCGAGGCTCCCAGGTCTCCTTTGCGCATCCGGAAGGCTATGCCGTGATGCAAGCGCTGATCGCGCGCGGGGTGATCGGGGATTTCCGGGCGCCGGACGTGATGCGCTTCGGCTTCGCGCCGCTCT
>JAUHWJ010000036.1 GCA_030424705.1 Alphaproteobacteria bacterium
CGCCGGAAAAGACGAAGATCTCCCGCGCGTTCGCCGGGCCCTGCCGCGTGAGCACGATGGCGCCGCCCGGCGCCTCGGAATGGGCGCGGCCTGCAGCCTCAGCCGCCTCCGCCGCCGCGAAGACGGCCTCGCGCCGCGCCGGCGGCAGAGCCTCGAATTCGGCGTTGCCGGAGAGAAGGGCGCCGTCCGCCCGCCTTCGCGCAAAGGCGTAGGGCGCGCCCTCGTGCGCTGCGGCGTCTGGCGCTTCTTCCTCGTGAACTGTCCATAGTAGCCGCCCGCCCGCTGCTCCGGAGACATGGACCGAGACGATTCGCGCGGCGCCTCCGCCCTTCCCAGCGTGTAGCGAGCCGCTGGCTGCGCCCTGCAGGCGTGCGGCGCGGGCGAGGCGGTAAGCCGTCGCCTCGCCTGCCTTTCCATCGCCAGCGATCGCGCCGAGGGCGACGCCGACGCCGCCCGAATGCGCTCCGGCGCCGCGGGCGAAATCGGCCGCGCCAGAGCCTCGCGCGGCGACGATTCGCCCATCCGCGTCGGTGAGGAAGAACCGGGCGGCCTCGCCCTCCTCCCGCGCCAGCGCCTCGAAAGCCCCGGTCGCCGCGGCGGTTCCGTGGCGGCGGGCGAGCGCGGGCGCCCCGGCGAAGATCGCCGCGACGAGGGCGAAGAGGCCGGCCAGCGCCTGGAAGGCCCCTGCCTCGCCCTCCTCTATCGCGCCCCGCGCCACCAGCGCCGCGCCGCAAAGAAGGAGCGCGGCCGCCCAGAGCAGGCCGGGCCGCAGCGCGCGGCGCGCGCCTTCCGGATGTTGCCCGACCCCGCCGTTACGCTCCGCCATCGCCATCGCCGCCGCCCGGTTCGCCGCCTTCGCGTTAACCTTATGGTCGCCCGCCATTAAGGAGCGGTTAACGCCGTCGCGCAACCTTCACGGGCGCTTCGGGAGAGAGAACACGGCGCAATAGAACCCGTCCCCCGCCTCCCCGGGCCATCGGGTCATCTCTTCCGGCGCGGGGAGGGCGTACTCCGCTGAGAAAGTGGCGGCCTGCGCCTGGTTCTCAGCGCTCAAGACTGAGCAGGTGGCGTATGCAATGCGCCCGCCCGGTCGCACATGGGCGAGCGCGGCGGCGAATGCGTCCTGCTGCGCCGCGCGCAGCGCCAAGAGCCGCTCCGGCGTCAGGCTCCATTTCGCTTCCGGGTCGCGCCGCCAGGCGCCGGAGCCGGAGCAGGGCGCGTCGACATAGACGAGATCGCACCGCCCCCGGAGCGCGGCGAGCGCCTCGCCGCCGACGAGTTCGATCTTCGCCCCCGCCCGCGCGGCGCGGGTCGGCAGGTCCCGCATCCGCGCGGGCGCGACGTCATGGGCGAGGATGCGCGCCCCCCCGCCCGTCATCGAGGCGAAGGCGAGGGCCTTGCCGCCGCCGCCGGCGCAGAAGTCGAGGATCGTCTCCCCCGGCTGCGGCGCAGCGAAAGCGGCGCCCGCCTGGCTCGAGGCGTCCTGCAACTCCACGAGGCCATCGAGATAAGCCCGGCTGCGGGCGGCGGGCGCGCCGGGCGGGGCGCGCAGCGCGTCCGGCTCCGGCAGCGGGGCGGTCTCGATCCCTTCGGCGGCGAGCGCGGCGCGGGCCCCCTCCCGGTCCGTCCGCAGGCGGTTGACGCGGAGATCGACCGGCGCGCGGGCGGCGAGGGCTGCCATCGCCGCGTCGTAATGCGGCCCGAGGCTTTCGCGAAGGAGCGGCTCCAGCCAGTCCGGATGGTCGGGAGGCGGCGGGCCCTCTTCGCCTGTCAGTTCGACCGCCGAGGGCGGCGCGGGGGCGTGACCCTCGCCGGAAAACACGGACTCCAGCGGCCAGCCCTCGGCCAGCGCGAGGCCGAGGACAAGCCCACGCCCGCCCCGCGCGCCGGAGCGGGCGGCGAGGGACCGGCGGCGGCGGAGGCAATCGTAGACGATGTCCGCCACCGCCCGCCGGTCCTTCGCCCCGGCGAAGCGGCTCGCCCGGCCCCAGGCGCGGAGGAGCGGCTCGGCCCGCCCCTCCCCGGCCTCCCAGGCGTCGAGGATCTCGATCGCAGCGGCGGCGCGGGCGCCGGGGGTCACGGCAGCGTCACCGGCGCGGGGCGGCAGGGCGGGCGAGATCGTCGAGGATCGGGCAATCCGGCCGTTCGTCCCCGCCGCAGCAATCGGCTAGGGACTCGAGCGTCGCCGCCATGCTCTCAAGCTCCGCGATCTTGCGCCGGAGCGCGTCGAGATGGCCGAGCGCGAGGCGCTTCACATCCGCGCTGTGGCGCGACCTGTCTTGCCATAGGGCCAGCAGTTCGCCGATCTCGGCCACGGAGAAGCCGAGGTCTCGCGCTCTCCGGATGAAGCGGAACATGTGCACGTCCCGTTCCGTATAGGCGCGATAGCCTGCGCCGGTGCGCGCGGCCGCGGGCGCGAGGCCGACGCTCTCGTAGTATCGGATCATCTTGGCGGAGACCCCGGACGCCGCCGCCGCCTCGCCGATGTTCATGCTCTTTCCGCGGGTTTCGCCATGCCTTGCCATGATGTCAGGGTTTGCGGCGGGTGGCAAAGGGCGGCGGCCGCCTTAGGCCCGCGGGCCCTTGCGGCCGCCGCCGAGCATCGGCGCCGCGGTTTCGTCGAGCGGCCAGCGCGGGCGGGCGGAGATCTCCCCGCCGCGCTCCCCGAGCGCCCAACGCTCCGCCGCGGCCCAGGCGATCATCGCCCCGTTGTCGGTGCAGAGCCGCAGCGGCGGGGCGGAGAGCGTGAAGCCCTCCTCCTCCGCCGCCGCGGCGAGCGCGGCGCGGATCGGCCCGTTCGCCGCGACGCCGCCCGCGACGGCGAAGCGCCGCTCCCCCTCCGGCCAGCCGAGCGAGTCCATCGCCGCCCGCGCTTTGGCGGCGAGGAGATCGCGCACGGCGGCCTGGAAGCCGGCGCAGAGATCGGCCCTGTCCCGCGCCGTCAGCCCGCCTTCCCGCTCCACCGCGAGATCGCGGGCCCGGAGCAGGGCCGTCTTCAGCCCGGAGAAGGACATGTCGGCCCCCGGACGGTCGATCAGCGGGCGGGGCAGGGGGAAGCGCGCCTCGTCTCCCTCCGTCGCCGTACGCTCCACTTCCGGCCCGCCGGGATAGCCGAGGCCGAGGAGCTTCGCCGCCTTGTCGAACGCCTCCCCCGGCGCATCGTCGATCGAGCCGCCGAGGCGGCGATAGCGGCCGGGCGCGGCGACCTCGATGAACTGGCAATGCCCACCCGAAACGAGGAGCAGGAGATAGGGCGCCGCCAACCCCTCCGTAAGCCGCGGGGTGAGCGCGTGGCCCTCGAGATGGTTGACCCCGATCAGCGGCAGGCCGGCGCCGGCGGCCAGGCCCTTCGCGAACATGACGCCGGAAAGGACGCCGCCGATCAGCCCCGGCCCCGCCGTCACGCCGATCAGGTCAACACAGGAGAGGCTCACCCTCGCCTCCCCCAGCGCGCGCTCCACCGCCAGGTCCAGCCGCTCGGCATGGGCGCGGGCCGCGATTTCCGGCACGACGCCGCCGAAGGCGTCATGCAGCCCCTCCTGCCCGAGCACGACGGAGGAGAGGATTTCCCCCGGCCCCTCGGTTCCCCCGGCGCCGATCCGCGCGCGCACCAGCGCCGCCGCGGTGTCGTCGCAGCTCGATTCGAGGCCGAGGACGAGAAGCTCCATGCGTGATCGGCTCCGGTTCGGCGCATTGCGCGCCGTTCGGACGCGGGATAGTGCTTTTTCATGGCGATCGAAACCTCCTCCCCCGACATCACTCCCGACAATCCGCTGCGTATCGGCACCCGCGGCTCCCCGCTCGCGCTCGCGCAGGCGCACGAGACGCGGGCGCGGCTGATGGCGGCGCACGGGCTCCCCGAAACGGCGTTCCGGATCGAGGTGATTCAGACGACCGGCGACGCGGTGCAGGACCGGCCGCTCTCCGAGATCGGCGGCAAGGGCCTCTTCACCAAGGAGCTGGAGGTCGCGCTCTTCGACCGGCGGATCGACATCGCCGTCCATTCGATGAAGGACGTCGCGACCGTGCTGCCGGACGGGCTCGCCATGATCGCCTGTCTGCCGCGGGAGGATGTGCGGGACGCCTTCCTCTCCCCCCATGTCGCGGGGTTCGACGACCTGCCGGAGGGCGCGGTGATCGGTACCTCCTCGCTCCGCCGAAAGGCGCAGGCGCTGGCGCGGCGGCCTGATCTTCGCGTCGTCGAATTCCGCGGCAACGTGCAGACGCGCATGCGGAAGCTGGAGGAAGGCGTGGCGCTCGCCACCTTCCTCGCGTGCGCCGGGTTGAAGCGGCTCAATGCGCCGGTCGAGGCCGCGCCGATCCCGACCGACGTGATGCTGCCCGCCGTGGCGCAGGGCGCGATCGGCATCGAGGCGCGGGCCGGGGATGAGGCGATCCACGCCCTCATCGCGCCGCTCGACGACCGGGAGACGAGTCTCCGGCTCGAAGCGGAGCGCGCCTTCCTCCGGGCGCTCGACGGCTCCTGCCGCACGCCGCTCGCCGGGCTTGCGGAGCTTGGCGACGGCCGGATCGTTTTTCGAGGTGAGATCCTGCGGCCCGACGGCTCGGTGCGCCACGCCGCGCGGCGCGAAGGCGCGGCCTCCGATGCGGCGGCGCTCGGCCTCGACGCGGCGGAGGAGTTGCGCGCGATTGGCGGCGACGGATTCTTCGAGCCCTGAGGGGGCCATGCGCCGCATCCTCCTCACCCGCCCGCGCGCGCAATCCGAAGCCTTTGCGGCGGAGATTGCGGCGGACGGCTGGGAGGCGATGATCTGGCCTGTGATCGAGATCGTCACGACGCTCCGCGCCGCGCCGGACTGGGGCGACGCGGAGGCGGTGATTCTCACCTCGGCCCGCGCGGCGGAGGCGCTCGCATCCTTCGGCGCGCCGCCGCTGCCGGCCTGGTGCGTCGGGCGGGCGACGGCGGAGGCGGCGCGTGCGGCGGGGTTCGCCGATGTGATCGTGGGTGGAGGCGATGCTGATGCGCTCCTCTCCGCGCTTCTCTCCGCGCGAGGAGCGGGGCCGCGCCGGCTCGTGCATGTCCGCGGCCGGGAAGCGGCGGGTGACATGGCGGGCGCGCTCTGCGCGGCGGGGCGCGCGGTGAGGGAGATCGTCGCCTATGCGGCGGAGCCGGGCGGGCCGCCGCCCGAAGAGGTGGATGCGGCGATGCGCGACGGCGGGATCGACGGCGCGGCGCTCTTTTCCCCCCGCAGCGCCACGCTTTTCGCTGAATCCGCCCCCGAAGCCTGGCGCGCCAACTATCCGGCGATGACCGCCTTCGCGATCAGCGCCGCGGCCGCCGCGCCGCTCTCTGGCCTCGGCTTCGGCGCAACGAGCGTTTCCGAGCGGCCTGACGCCGCGGCCTTTCGCGCCATGCTGCGCGCCGCGGCTTGACCCGCGCGCGCTCCTGTGGAGGCTTAGGGCATTCCGCCCGGGCGGCGGAGCGACGAGCCGAGGGGAGCGAGGCGCATGGCGGACGAGGACAAGGCGAAAGCCGCGCGCGACCGGCTTGAGGCGGCCAAGGCCGCCGCGTCGGATGCGGAGATCGTCGAACCCGCGGCTCAGGCGGCCTCGACGCCGGCGGAGCCCCCGGAGGCGGGCGAAGCGAAAGAGCCGGAGGCGACGAAGGCAGCCGGGGAGACGGATACCGGAGAGGCGAACGCTGCGGAGGAGGCCCCTGCTGTCGGCGCCCCGCCTGAGGATGAGGCCGCCCGCGCCGCCACGGACCGGAAGGACGACCCGGAGGCGGAAGAGAAGAGCGAAGCGTCGCCTGAGCAGCCTGAACCCGCACGCGAAGCGGAGCCTGAACCGGATCGCAAGGCCTCGCCGCCGCCTGCGCCCGAACCGAAGGCCGAGAGGCCGCTTTCAGCGCTTATCCTCCAGGCGCTTCTCATCCTCATCGCGGGCGGCGTGATCGCGCTCTGGCTTGGGCCGCGCATCGCGCCCTCGCTGCCGGGGCCGATCGCGGCCTTCCTCGCGCCGGGCGGCGGCGGCGCCGAGGCGGAGATAGAGGCGCTGAAGGCGGAGCTGGAGGCGCGAATCGCGGGTCTTGAAACCCGGATCGACGAGGCGGACGCGGCGCGGGCGCAGCTTGCGGAGACGGCCTCCGCCGCTCTCGCTGCAGCCGAGGCGTCCGGCTCCGCCCCTGCGTCATCTGATGGCGTGCTGGAGCCGCGGCTCGCCGAGGCGGAGGCGGCGATCGCGGCCCTCCGCGAGGAAATTTCGGACGCGCCGGCGCCCGCCGCGGGTGAGCCCGGCGCAGGGTTCGGCGCCGTCGAGGTGGCGCTGGCCGCGTTGCAGGACGACATCGCCGCGCTCCGCGCCGAGGCGGAGCGGATCGGGCCGCTGGACGAGCGCGTCACTGCGCTCGAATCGGGCGAGGCGGCGACGGCGGGCGCGCGCGACGAGGCCGAATCGATCCGCCGCCGCGCCAATCTCGACGCGGCGTTGACGAGGATTGGCGAAGCCCTTCAAACGGGCGCGCCCTTCGCCCCCGCCCTGACGACGGCGACGGCGATCTCCGGCGCGCCCGCGCCCGCGACGCTCGCCGCCGTGGCGGAAGGCGGCGCGCCGACGCCGCGGGCGCTCACCGCGTCTTTCCCCGCCGCCGCCCGCTCAGGCTACGCCGCAGCGGTGGAGGCGGAGGCGGGCGAAGGCTTTGGCGAATCGCTCATCGCCCGGCTCTCGGGCCGGATCGGCGGGCGCCCGGCGACGGAGACGGAGGGGCCCGGCGCCGGCGCCGTCCTCTCCCGGATCGAGGCGCGGCTGCAGGAAGGCCGGCTCGCCGCCGCCGCCGAGGAGGCGGCCCAGTTGCCGGAGCCGGCGGCCGCGGCGATGCAGGGCTGGCTCGAAGCGCTCCGCAACGCCGTGGAGGCCGCCGCCGCCTTGGAGACATGGCGGGCCGAAGCGACCGCGAACCTTGGGGGCTGAGCCATGATCTTCATGCTGATCCGCACCGCGCTCTGGGGGCTCGCGATCATCGCGGCGGCCTTCGCCGTGGTCTGGCTGAAGGACGCCGAGGGCGGCGTGACGCTGGAGCTGGCGGGCCGCGCCTACGGTCCGTTCCGGCTGCTTGAGACCGTGGCGCTCGTCTTCCTCGCGGCGCTCCTTCTTTGGCTGCTCTGGAAGGCGTTCGGCTTCTGCGTCGCGCTTGTGCGATTCATGACCGGGGACGAGACGGCGCTCAGCCGCTTCTGGAACCGCTCGCGCGAGCGGCGGGGCTTCGACGCGCTGGCCGGCGGGCTCGTCGCCATGGCGGAGGGCGACGGGCGCGAAGCGCTGGCGAAAGCGCGGAAGGCGGAGAGGCTCCTCGCCCGGCCCGATCTGACTCGCCTCCTTGTCGCACAGGCCGCGCGCGCGGCAGGGGACAAGAACACGGCGAAGGCCTATTTCAAGGAACTTGCATCCGCGCCCGCCACCGCCTTCGTCGGCGTCAGCGGGCTCCTCGAACAGGCGATGAAGGACGGGGACAGGGACCGCGCGCTGAAACTCGCCGTCCATGCCGCCGAACTCAAGCCGAAGGATGCGGGCACGCTCACCGCCCTCTTCGCGCTTCAGTGCGAGGCGAAGGACTGGGAGGGCGCGCGCCGGACACTCGATTCTGAGGCGAAGATCGCGCTCATCGGTCGCGACGTCGCCGCCCGGCGCTCCGCCGTCCTCCTCGTCGCGGATGCGCGCGAGGCGGCGGCGCGCGGCGAGGCCATGAAGGCCCGCGACCTTGCGGAGCGCGCGCTGCGGCAGGCCCCTGGGCTCGTCCCGGCGGCGATTCTCGTGGCGCGGCAGCTTGAAGAGGACGGCGCCCGCCGGAAGGCGGAGAAGACTCTGCGCGAGGCCTGGCGCGCGGGGCCGCATCCAGATCTCGCCGCCGCCTTCGCCGCGCTCGCCCCCGACGAGACCCCGCGGGAGCGGCGCCGGCGCTTCCTCGATCTGACGCGCCTCCAGCCTGATCATCCCGAGACGCGGATGCTGCGGGCGGAGCTCGCCCTCGCCGATGGCGACCCGCGCGAGGCGCGCGCCGCGCTGGGCTCGCTGACGGAGACGCAGCCGACGGGCCGCGCGCTCGCTCTGATGGCGGCGATCGAGCGGGCGGACGGGGGCGGCGAGGCCGTGGTGCGCGGCTGGCTCGCCCGCGCCGTGGCCGCGCCGCGCGCCCCGCAATGGACCTGTGACGCTTGCGGCGCGCGCCACGGCGAATGGGCGCCCGTCTGCCATCGTTGCGAGGCCTTCGACACGCTCGCATGGCGCGAGGGCGAGGGCGAAGGCGCCGGGGCGGAGACTGCGGCGCTCCTGCCGATCGTCACCGCGGAGCCGGAGCCCGAACCGGCGCCGAAACCGAAGCCGGCCGTCGCGCCTCAGGCCGCGCCCGTTCGCACCGAAGCGAAGGCGCCGGAGCCGGAGGAGGCGCCTGAGGCCGCCGCCGCTCCCCTTCCGCCCCGCCCCCGCCCGCCGCAACCGACCGTGCAGTAGGGACGGCGAAGGCATTGCGGCGGCGGGCGAACCCGCCTATAGGGACAGGAAGCGGCACCCGTAGCTCAGCTGGATAGAGCGCTGCCCTCCGAAGGCAGAGGCCAGGGGTTCGAATCCCTTCGGGTGCGCCATTTCTCTCGTTTCTTGCGCTGCCGCCCTTCGCGCTGCTTGAGCGCGTTACTGGCTCTCCGCTCCGTGCTTCGCGCATTAGGAGCGCGCCGGCGCGGCTTGTCGACCCGCAGCGCAATCATTGCGCTTGACCGTCGCCGCTTTATCTTTATGGCATATGCGCGGCTCGCCATGCGGGCCGCGCCGATATCGTTGAAACGGTGAAGGAACCGAACCATAGCCCGCAGACCGCACAACGCCCCGCCGACCCGGGAGACCGGACCGCGCATCAATCACATGATCCGCGTCCCCGAAATCAGGCTCATTGACGAGAACGGCGACAATCATGGCGTCGTGACCCCCGCCCATGCCATTGCGATGGCGGAAGAAGTCGGGCTCGATCTCGTCGAGATTTCTCCGAACGCCGTGCCACCCGTCTGCAAGATCATGGATGTCGGCAAGTTCAAGTACGAGAGCCAGAAGAAGGCGGCCGAGGCCCGGAAGAAGCAGAAGGTCATCGAGATCAAGGAAGTGAAGTTCCGGCCCAACATCGACACGCATGACTATGACGTGAAGATGAAGAACGTCGGCCGCTTCCTTGAGGATGGCGACAAGGTGAAGGTCACCTTGCGGTTCCGGGGGCGCGAGATGGCGCATATGGAATTGGGCCGGGCGTTGCTGGAGCGGATCGCCGGGGATATCGAGGCGGTCGCAAAGGTCGAGTCGATGCCGAAGGTCGAAGGCCGGCAGATGATCATGGTCGTGG
>JAUHWJ010000037.1 GCA_030424705.1 Alphaproteobacteria bacterium
GCCGGGCGGCGCTGGACGCTGGGGGTGATTTTTCATGATGCGCCGTGAGGGGGGGGCCTATGTGCGCACAGTGCGCAGGGGGGTTAGGTGGTTGATTTTTTAGGGAAATTGAAAATTTCGAAATTTTTTGGGGTGTGAGGTTTCGGGTTGCCTTTCAGGCCGCATCCGGGATCATGGAGGCGATTTGGCGGGGGACGACGATGGGCATTGCGTGGAAAGTCGGACGGTGGACCGGCGCCCCTGAGATGCGGCGGCGGCGATGACCGGAGCGCGCCAGCCGCGGCGCCTTGAGGATTTCGGGCCGCTCTTCCCCGCGGAAGAGAAGGTGCTGCAGGAACTCGACACCGGCCATGTGACCGTCCTTGGAGACGGAACCCTCCCGCCCCCCGACGCCGGCCCCGACCGCCGCCTCCGCGCCCGCTTCGTCCGCTGGTGCGCGCTAGGGGCCGGGGATGGGTGGCGGGTGCATGAGACCGGGTTGCGGGTGCAGGGGGCGTTGATCGTTAGCGACGGGGAGGCGGACCCGACGCAGGGAGCTACAGGAACGGCTGGGCTGGACCTCGAAGGCTGCAAGGTGGAGCATGATCTAGGGTTCATGGACTGCCGGTTCGAGGATCCGCTCTTGTTCCGGAGCGCCCGGCTCGCGGGGCTGTTTCTGATTGACTCACGGCTGCCGGGGCTGAGCGCCGACAGGCTCACGATGACCGGCGACCTCGTCCTCCGCGGGGCGAATGTGGAGGGGGAGGCGCGGCTCGTCGGGGCGCGGATCGGCGGCGATCTCTCCTGCGAGGGCGCGACCTTGCGGAACGAGGGCGGCAAGGCGCTGAACGCCGACGGGCTCACGACAACAGGCGGCGTCTTCCTCCGCGGGGCGCATGTGGAGGGGGAGGCGGGGCTCCCCGGTGCGCGGATCGGCGGCAATCTCGAGTGCGACGGCGCGACCTTGCGGAACGTGGGCGGCAAGGCGTTGATCGCCGACGGCTGCGCCGTGACCGGCGCCTTCTTCTGGCGGAAAGGCGCCTCGACGGAGGGCGAGATCGACCTGACGGCGGCGGAGATCGGCGTGATCAACGACGACCCGGACTGCTGGCCCGGCGCGGGGGACCTCGCGCTCAACCGCTGCCGATATGGCGCGTTCACCGGCAAGGGGATCGACGGCGAGGCGCGCATCCGCTGGCTGGGGCTTCAGGACCCTTCGCGATACCGCCAAGACTTCTGGCCGCAGCCTTGGGAGCACTGCGCGAAGGTTCTCCGCGAGATGGGGCATCCTGAGGATGCGCGGCTCGTTCTGATTGACAAGGAGCGGCGGCAACGGGCGGACCGGAGGCGGAAGCTGTCGCCTTGGGCGCGGAGGTTCGCCGTCGGGCTCGACTTCATGCTCGACCAGACGATCCGGTTCGGGCGCCGCCCGCTCCGCGCCGGGCTCTGGCTCGCCCTGCTCTGGCTTGTGGGCGGTCTCGGCTTCTTCGCCGCGTGGCAGGGCGGGGCGATGAAGCCGGCCAACGCCTTCGTCCTGCGCTCCGCCGAATGGGTGGAATGCGCGGCGCCGCCGGCAAGCGGGGCGACGCGGCGGGCGGATGCGGGGGAGACGCAGCTCGCCTGCTTCCTGCGGCAGCCGCAGGGCGCCTCCTATCCCGAGTTCAACGCCTTCATCTACGCGGCGGACGTGCTCTTCCCCCTCGTCGAGATCGAGCAGCAGGCGCACTGGACGCCGGATGAGGACAAGCCGGGCGGGCTGGCGGCGAAATGGCTGATGTATGCGAAGATCATCCTCGGCTGGGCGCTTTCGCTGCTGGCGGTCGCGGGGTTTTCGGGGTTGGTGAAGTCGGATTGAGGGGGGCCTACCCTCTCCCTCTCCCGCAGGCGGGAGAGGGAAGCGCGTTTGGCCAAGGTCGCGCTGCGGGCGATGCCGGCGGTCTTGTGCGGACGGTCTCCACAAGCGCCCGGCGGATCAGACCCGCGGCTGATCCGGCCGCGCCCGCCGCCCCCTCGGCGGGCGCGACTCGCGCCCACCGCGGCGACCGCGGTCTGATCTTCGACGTTCGGGAAGGCTTGGCGCCCCTCGCCCTGCGGCTTGCGCCTTCGGGCGACGTCTCTCCCCCGGAGAGATGCTGATCGAGGCCGGGGGGAGGGATGGGGAGGGTGCGCCTGCCCTCTCCCTTTCCTGCAGGCGGGAGAGGGAAGCGCGCTTGGCTGGTGGTGCGAGCGGAGAGCGGCGGCGGGCTTGTGCGGATCGGCTCCACCCGCGCCCGGCGGATCAGACACGCGGCTGATCCGCCCGCGGTCGTCGCCCCCCAGCGACCGCGGTTCCGCGGCCGCCGCGACGCCCGCGGCCCGATCTTCGACGTCGGCGGCGGCTTGGCGCCCCTCGCCCTCCGGCTTGCGCCTCCGGGCGACGGCCTCGGCGACCCTCCCCCGGAGGGTCGCTGATCGAGGCCGGGGGAAGGGATGGGGAGCGGTCGCCTGCCCTCTCCCCTCGCCCGCGAACGGGAGTCGGGAGCGCGTTTGGCTGTAGCCGCGCCACGGGCGGAGGCGGCGGTCTTGCGCGGCGGATCTACGCGCGCGCCCGACCGATCCGCCTCCCGCCCCCTGCCCCATCACATCGTCAGCACGATCTTCCCGATATGGGTCGAGCCCTCCATCAGCCGGTGCGCCGCCGCCGCCTCCGCGAGCGGAAAGGCCGCCGCCATCACCGGCTTCACCCGCCCCGCCGCGATCAGGGGCCAGGCCTTCTCCCGCAGGCTCTCCGCGATCGCCGCCTTCTCCGCCACGCTCCGCGGGCGGAGCGTCGAGCCGGTGATCGTCAGCCGCTTCACCATCACCTGCGCGAAATTGAGCGAAACCTCCGGCCCCTGGAGAAAGGCGATCTGCACGATCCGCCCGCTCTCCGCCGCCAGCTTCACGTTGCGGGGGATGTAGTCGCCCCCCACCATGTCGAGGATCAGGTCCACGCCCTTGCCCCCCGTCGACTCGCGCAACGCGGAGACGTAATCCGCCTCCCGATAGTTCACCGCGATCTCGGCGCCGAGCTTGCGGCAGGTCTCCGCCTTGTCCGCCCCGCCGACCGTGGTGAAGACGCGGGCGCCGAAGGCCTTCGCGAGCTGGATCGCCGTCGTCCCGATCCCGGAGGAGCCGCCATGGACGAGGAAGGTCTCCCCCGCCTTCAGCCGCCCCCGGTCGAAAACATTGGTCCAGACGGTGAAGAATGTCTCGGGCAGCGCCGCCGCCTCCTCCATCGAGAGCCCGGCGGGAACGGCGAGCGCATGGTCTTCGTGGCAGGCGGCGTATTCTGCATAGCCGCCGCCGTTCAGCAGCGCGCAGACCCTGTCCCCCACCTTCCAGCGCGTCACGGAGGCGCCGATGGCGACGACCTCGCCGGAAGCCTCCAGCCCCGGCAGGGGCGAGGCGCCGGGCGGCGGCGGATAGGCGCCGGCGCGCTGCAGGCAATCGGGCCGGTTCACCCCGGCGGCGGCGACGCGGATCAGGATCTCGTCCGCCCCCGGCGCAGGGAGAGGCCGTTCGCAAAGGGCCAGAACCTCCGGCCCGCCGGGCTTCGTGATCTCGACGGCGCGCATCGTCTCGGGCAGTGCGGTCATCCGGCTTTCCATCCCTTCGGCTTCGTGAGAGTCTTCGCGCCGTTATGGCCGCGAACGCGCGCCGGCGAAACCCGAAAGGGGAGGCGATGGAGGAGCCCGTCTCGATCACCCGCGCCGCCTTTCAGGCGGCGATCAACTATGAGGGGCTGAGTTCGGAAGAGCGGCGGAGCCGCCGGGCGGACTCGCGCGGAAGCTGGCTGCCGCCCGGCGTCATCGCCCCGAACTGGGTGACGGAGAAGAGCTTCTTCTACGATGTCGGCCATCCCGGCTCCGGCGACCGGCACGTGGTCGGCAGGGGCTTCGAATTCGACGGCGCCTCCGTGCCTTTCCCGCTCACCCTTTTCGTGCCGCAGACCCATTCGCTCTACCTCGCCGCCGCCGCCCTGCATGACTGGCTCTACGCCGTCGAGCACGAGACGGTGGAGCGCGAACGGGCGGACGCGATCTTCCGCGAGGCGATGATCGTGCTCGGGCTCAACTGGTTCTGGGCCGGGCTGATGTGGCGCGCCGTCCGCGCCGGCGGCTGGGCGCCGTGGTATGCGCGAAAGCCGGGGACGCCGGCGTGGAAGGTGCTGCAACTCCCCTGGCCCCTGCGCATGCCCCTCGTCTGGGCGATCACCGTTATCCGCGGCTTCTGGGGCGTCGTCGCCTACGACCTCTGGCATTGGGGCGCATTCCGGGAGGAGGCGGCGCGCATCCGCGCGCTCGACGCGCCTGAAGGGCCCTGACGGTCTTGCGCCCCGCGCCTGCCCGCGTCAGGTTCGCGCGAAAGAGAGAGGGAGGGACGCATGGCGAAGACGGCTCTGGTGACAGGCGCGGGCAGCGGGATCGGGCGGGCCTCCGCCCGGCTTCTGGCGCAGGCGGGCTGGCGCGTCGCGCTGGTCGGGCGCCGGCGGGACGCGCTGGAGGCGGCGGCGGCGGAATGCGGCGCGGGCGCCCTCGTCCTCCCCTGCGACATCGCGAAGCCGGATGAGGTGGAGGCGATCTTCGTCGAGGTGGCGAAGGAGTTCGGCCGGCTCGACCTCCTCTTCAACAACGCCGGCCGCGGCTCCCCGCCGAAGGACATCGACGAGACGAGCCTCGAGGACTGGTTCGGCGTGGTGGACGCCAATCTACACGGCTCCTTCCTCTGCGCCCGCGCCGCCTTCGCGCTGATGCGTCGGCAGGCGCCGAAGGGCGGGCGGATCATCAACAACGGCTCGATCAGCGCCTATGCGCCCCGCCCCGGCTCCGTCCCCTACACGGTGACGAAGCACGCGATCACCGGCCTCACGAAGACCCTCTCGCTCGACGGTCGGAAGCACGACATCGCCGTGGGCCAGATCGACATCGGCAACGCGCTGACGGAGATGGCCCAGAAGATGACGGAAGGCGTGCCGCAGGCGGACGGCTCGATCCGCATCGAGGCGGTGATGGACCCGGAGCATGTGGCGCAATCCGTGCTCCACATGGCCTCCCTGCCGCTCGAATCGAACGTCCTTTTCATGACGGTGATGGCGACGAAGATGCCCTTCGTCGGGCGGGGCTAGCAGGCTCCGCCGGCCGAACGGGCGGCGGCCTGAGTAGATTCCGCAATGGCGGCGACGCCCTCGGGCAGCCATATCCACAGATGTGTCAGAACGCGGCCGATATGCCGCGGATGGGGCTGACGCGACCTTTGCGCCTGCAATGACGTCTGCGACCCGCTCGGCCGGAGAGGCGTGAGCGAACGGTTGCGCCCTCTCTCGCACCGGAGCCGCCATGAACCGCCGATTCCTGAAAGCCACGACATCGCTCTGCGTCGTCGCCATGCTCTTCCAGCCTGTCGCGGGCTTCGCGCAGGCGGCGGGCGCGCAGCCTTGCGCGCAGGGCGACAAGGAATGCCGTCAGTCGCGCCAGCAGGAACGCCAGCAGGCGCGCCAGCAGCAGCGACAGGAAGAGCGCCGGCAGGCGCCCGCGACGGGCGGGAAAAAGGCGGCCGAGAACGCCGCGAAGGCCGAAGACGACGACGACGCGCAGGAACGCCGCCAGCAGGAGCGCGCCGCACGGCGCGCCGCCGAGGCGGAGGCGGAGAAGGCGGCGGCGGAGGACGAGGCCCGGAAGGCCGGGGAGGCTGAAACGCAGGCGGCGCAGGAGCGTCGCCAGCAGGAGCGCGCGGCCCGCCGCGCCGCCGAAGCGGAGGCGGAGAAGGCGGCGGAGGACGAGGCCCGAAAGGCCGGGGAAGCCGAAACGCAGGCGACGCAGGAGCGCCGCCAGCAGGAACGCGCCGCCCGCCGCGAGGCCGAGGCGCGGAAAGCCGCCGACGCGGAGACCGAAGCGGCGGCGGAACGTCTCCGGCAGGAGCGCGCCGTCCGCCGCGACGCCCGCGAGGAGCGGGCCGCCGACACCCTGAGAGACGCCGAAGCGGCGAAGACCGAGCGGCTCGCGCTCCGGACCCGCCGGGCGGAGGCGAAGGCCGCCGCCGCGGCGGCGAGCGCGGAGGATCTCGCGTCCGATCCCGACGTCGCGTCGATCCGCCTCGGAAAAGACGACGTGCGCCGCAGCTTCGAGGAACGCAGGCCGCGAGACCGGGATCGTGACGAGGCGCGGGAGCGGGCGCGTGACCGCGACCGCGACAGGAACCGGCGCCCCGACGACTGGGACGAGCGCTATGGCGACTGGCGCGACCAGCGCGCTTACGAGCGCTGGCGCGAAGACGAAAGGAAGAAGGGCGGGTTGAGCGATTTAGAGAAATACGGGCTCATCGCGCTCGGGGCCGTCGCCGTCGGCGCGATCATCTACGGCAGCCAGACCGTCGTCTCGAACCAGGGCGGACGCGTCGTCACGCGCGACGATGACGGCTATTATGACATCTACCGGGACGACGACGCGCTGATCCGCCGGCCCGGCTCGACGGTCTACACCCGTCCCTTTGACGACGGGTCCGTCCAGTCCCGCGTGGAGATGGAGGACGGGACGATCGTCACGACCGTTCTGGACGCGGACGGCCGGGTGCTGCGCCGCACGATCCAGCGGCCGAGCGCGAAAGCCTACGTCCTCTATGACGACACGAGGCCGGAAGCCGCCCTCGCGCCGGCAGCCCGGTCGCCGCGGTCCCCGGTCCGGGTCGACTACACCAGGCGGACGTCGCCCGAACTCCTCTTCGCGGCCTTCGCCTCGGAGCCCGCATCGGCGGGCGAACGCCGGTTCAGCCTGCGGCAGGTTCGGAACGCGCCGGGCGTCCGCCATCAGACGTCGATCGTCGAGATTTCCTCGCTCACCTTCGCCCCCGGCTCCGCCGCCGTGAGCGCGGAGCAGGCCGACAGCCTCGCAACGCTCGGAAACGTCATGGCCGACATGATCGACCGGAACCCCTATGAGGTCTTCCTCATCCAGGGTCACACCGACACGACAGGCGACCCGGCGCGGAACCTCACGCTTTCCGACCAGCGCGCCGAATCCGTCGCCCTCGCGCTGACGGAGCTTTTCGGCGTTCCGCCGGAGAACATGGTGATCCAGGGCTACGGCCAGGAGGATCTGCACGAGCCCGTGCGCGGGGCCAGCGAGGTCAACCGCCGCGTGAGCGTCCGCCGCGTGACGGACCTTCTCGATCCGGTCGTCGCCGGATGAAGGCGCGGCGCTCCGTCACGGCGGGGCGCCGCCGCATGGGGAGCCGTCCGCATCGCCCTCGCGCCGACCGGCCGGGCCGGATCGGGCCCTCCGTCCTTGCGGCGGCGTCAGGCGCGCGGCCAGGAATTTCGAGGTTCGCGGGTCTCCCGCAGATACAGGAAGATAACGCCGCTGCGCACGCCGGGCGCACGCCGCCAGATCAGAACCTCTCCGCCCGCAGCACCTCGCAATCGGTGACGCAAATCACCCCGATATGCCGCTCCACCACGCGATAGGCGGCCTCCAGCAGCGCGTCGAGCCGCTCCTCCCGCACGATGCAGACGAAGGCGTTCATGCCCCCCGCCCGCGTCACCTGCCCCTCCCGGCTCCAGGGGCCGGAGCGGCCGGAGCCGCCCTCGACAGGGAGGATTGTGAAGCCGGTCACCCCCGCCTCGGTCAGCGCGGCGGCGAGGCGGCGGGCCATGATGGCCTCGATCACGATCTCCACTCGTTTCGCCTTGTGGCGGACCATCTCAGCCTCCCGCGAGGGCGACGGCGGCCGCGATATAGAGCGGGATGCCGACCGTCAGGTTGAAGGGGAAAGTGACGCCGAGCGAGAGCGTCAGATAGACGGAGGGGTTCGCCTCCGGCAGCGCCACGCGCATCGCCGCCGGCACGGCGATGTAGGAGGCGGAGGCCGCCAGCGTCGTCATAAGCGCCGCCCCACCCGGCGAGAGCCCGATGAGGAGCGCGGAGGCGAGCCCCGCCGCGCCGCCGACCAGCGGCATCAGGAGCCCGAACCCGATCAGCGCCGGGCTCACCGGCCCGCCGCGCCGCATCTCCCTGAGGCCCCGCCCCGCGATCAGCCCCATGTCGAGCAGGAAGAGGCAGAGAACGCCGGTGAACGGCGCGACGATGAAGCTCTCGATCTTCGCCAGTCCCTCCGCCCCGGTCGCGACGCCGATGAGGAAGGAGCCGACGAGCAGCACGATGGAGCCGTTCAGCAGCACCTCCCGCAGCAAGCCTTCTTCCTGGCTTCCCGCCCCGCCCTTGCGCGCCACGAGCCAGAGCGCGGAGAGGATCGCCGGCGCCTCCATCGCCGCCGCGACGGCGACCATCCAGCCCTCATAGGCGATCCCCTGCGATTGCAGCGCCGCCGTCGCCGCCACGAAGGTGACGATGGAGATGGAGCCGTAATGCGCCGCCAGCGCCGCCGCGTCGACGACCGAAAGGCGGGAGACGACGCGGAGAAGCGCGAAGGCGACGAGCGGTATGGCGAAGGAGAGCACGACGCCCGCGAGAAGCCCGAGCGCCAGCGTCCCGCCGAAGCCGCTCTCCGCCACCGCGGCGCCGCCCTTGAAGCCGATGGCGAAGAGCAGATAGATCGAAAGCGCCTTCGCCGCCGCCTCCGGCACCGAAAGGTCGGACCGCGCCAGCGCCGCGAGAAGGCCGAGCGCGAAGGAGAGGATCACCGGCGAGACGAGATTCGCCGCCGCAAGCGCGAATACGCCGTCCATGCTTCCCCCTCTCCGGCCGCCTTCGTCGCCTCTTGGGGCGCCGTGCGCGCGATGACAAGGGCGCCGGCGTGGACCCGGCCGGGCTCAGGCGACGCGCTCCCCCCGGAACCCTTGGTCCGGGCGACGAGCCCGGGCTGCGGCCTCCCTTCCCGCATGGGAGGCCGCATCGCAACGTCGCAAGACGTGCAATCGTCCGAGGTCCTGGCGCCATAAACCGCGCTGGCCAATCGTTCCGAGGCGTCCTCCCGAGCGAGGCCTCGACCCTCCGCGCGCCGCTCGGGCGCGGGCCGACCTCGCCGCCGGCGCCTGACGGTTCCGCCAGACCGGAATCCGATCTACGCTCCGCCTTGAAGGAGCGGCCCATGAACATCGTCATCCTCACCGGCGCCGGCATATCCGCCGAAAGCGGCCTCGGCACGTTCCGGGATGCGGGCGGGCTCTGGACGCGCTATCCGCTCGAGGAGGTGGCGACGCCGGAAGGCTTCGCCCGCAACCCCGTCCTCGTCCATGACTTCTACAACGAGCGCCGCCGCCTTTGCCGGGAGGCGCGGCCCAACGCGGCGCATGAGGCGCTGGCCCGGCTCGACGCGGAATGGCGCGGCGGCCTCCTCCTCGTCACGCAGAACGTGGACGACCTGCATGAGCGGGCGGGCTCCC
>JAUHWJ010000630.1 GCA_030424705.1 Alphaproteobacteria bacterium
CTGGCGCAATTCCTTCTTCTTGCTGGACGGGCAGGGCCTCTCCGTCCCCTATGACAAGGTCCACCTCGTCCCCTTCGGCGAATACCTGCCCTTCGACGCGGCGATGGCGGCGATCGGGCTCAAGAGCCTCGCCGGGCTCGGCGCGGGCATCGTTCCGGGGGAAGCGCCGGCGCTGATGCGGGCGCAGGGCCTGCCGCCCTTCGCGCCGCTCATCTGCTACGAGATGATCTTCCCGCGGGAGACGGCGCGCGCCGCCGCCGGGGCCGGATGGCTCGTCCTCGTCACAAATGACGGCTGGTTCGGCGCCTGGGCCGGGCCGCGCCAGCATTTCGAGATGGCGCGGATGCGCGCGGTGGAGACGGGCCTGCCCGTCGCCCGCG
The DNA here is from genome assembly GCA_030424705.1 of Alphaproteobacteria bacterium. Taxonomy (GTDB): domain Bacteria; phylum Pseudomonadota; class Alphaproteobacteria; order Rhodobacterales; family Rhodobacteraceae; genus Pikeienuella. The sequence goes on from JAUHWJ010000630.1 coordinate 381, forward strand.
CCGCGAACCGCGGGATCTCCGCGATGATCGACCCCTGGGGCCGCGCCGAGGAGGCCGCCGCCGGGGAGCGGGCGCTCGACGCGCGCCTCCCTGATTCGCTCCCGCGTCCGCCGTATGCGAGGAGGGGCGAGACATATACAACCCTCGCCCTCATCCTCCTGTGCGTTCTTTCAACCCACGGTCGGCGTCGGCGCGGCGATTAGGGTGAATTCGCCAAAAAGCGTTTGGAAATGCTGAATCCGGGCGGTTACCTGCACGGGTGAAGAGGGGTGGACCGGGCTTCACGGCGCTTGTGTTCGGGGCTGCGCGGCATGCGTCGCGCGCTTGGGCGCCGTTTGGCGGTTCGAGGGGGAGAGAGTGGAATGAAGGGGCCGAACCCGATCGACGTTCACGTCGGATCGCGAGTCCGTCTGCGTCGGATGTCGCTTGGGATGAGTCAGGAACGTCTGGGCCGCCATCTGGGCCTGACCTTCCAGCAGGTGCAGAAATACGAGAAGGGCGTGAACCGGATCGGCGCAAGCCGCCTCTACGCCATCGCCCGCGTGCTCGACGCGCCGGTGCAGTTCTTCTTCGAGGAGATGCCGAAAGCCGCGGTCGCCGGCCTCCCGTCCGCGGCGGAGACCGAAGTCGAGGCGGCGGAGCCGGGCGGCGCCATCCGCATCTCCGACTTCGTGGCGAGCGCCGAGGGACTGGAGCTCAACCGCTCCTTCCAGCGGATCACCGACCAGGCGACGCGGCGCCGGCTGGCCGAGCTCGTGCGCTCCGTCGCCGGCGAGGGCTGAGCCGTCCCTCCCGCCGGTTGACCGGGCGGGCGCGCGCGCTTAAACCCGCGCGGGTTTTCCGGGGCGAACCGCGCCCCGGCCAGTGATCGGAGGGCAGCCTTCATGGCGCGCAGCGACTACGTCTTCACCTCGGAATCCGTCTCCGAAGGTCATCCCGACAAGGTGTGCGACCGGATTTCGGACGCCGTGCTCGACGCCTTCCTGAGCGAGGAGCCCGAGGCCCGCGTCGCCTGCGAAACCTTCGCCACGACCAACCGCATCGTCATCGGCGGCGAGGTCGGGCTCTCCGACCAGGCCAAGCTGAAGGACTATATGGGCCGGATCGAGGACATCGCCCGCGCCGCGGTGAAGGACATCGGCTACGAGCAGGATAAGTTCCACCACGCCACCGTCGAGGTGACGAACCTCCTGCACGAACAGTCCGCCCATATCGCGCAGGGCGTCAACGCCGCCGAGAACAAGGACGAAGGCGCCGGCGACCAGGGCATCATGTTCGGCTACGCGACGGACGAGACGCCGGAGCTGATGCCCGCCCCGATCCTCTACGCCCACGCCATCCTCCGCCGCCTCGCCGAGGTGCGGAAATCCGGCGCCGAGCCGAAGCTCGGGCCGGACGCGAAGAGCCAGATCTCCGTCCACTACGAG
>JAUHWJ010000631.1 GCA_030424705.1 Alphaproteobacteria bacterium
CAAGCGGCGCCGGCGAGGCGGCCTCCACCGCCCGCTCCGCCGCCGCGCCGCCCGCTTCCGCCACCACGGCGAGCACCCGCGAGGGCGGCAGCCAGAGCGTCACGGGCGCAGGGCTCCGCCCCGTCACCGCGGCGGCGCTGGCGCCCAGAGCCGAGGCTGCGGCGGCGAAATCCGGATCGTCCAGCGCGACCTCGCTGAGCGGCTCGCCGCTGCCCAGACGAAGCAGCCGGATCGCCGTCTCCCCGAATTCGAGGACGAGCGGCGCCTCAGAGGGATCGCGCGGCGCGGGCTCCATCCTCGTTCCGCTCCCGGGCCGGCCGGCGCCGGCCGGTTATTTCTTCTTCTTCTTCGCGGCCTTCGCCGCCGGCTTCGCCGCCGTTCCGCAGGCCTTGTCCAGCGCCTGCTCAAGGTCGGCGATCAGGTCCGCCGCATCCTCGATCCCGATGGAGAGGCGCACGACCTCGGGCCCCGCCCCCGCCGCCGCCTGCTGCTCCGGCGTCAGCTGCCGGTGCGTGGTGGAGGCGGAATGGATGATGAGCGAGCGGGAATCCCCGAGATTCGCGACATGGCTGAAAATCTCGACCGCATCGACCAGCTTCAGGCAGCTCTCGTAGCCCCCCTTCACCCCGAAGGTGAAGATCGCGCCGGCCCCCTTCGGCGTGTATTTCCGCGCCCGGAGCGCATAGGGGCTGGTGTCCAGCCCGGCATAGGAGACGTATTCGACCGCCGGATGCCCGGCGAGGAACTCCGCCACCCGCTTCGCGTTCTCGCAATGCTTCGCCATGCGGAGCGAGAGCGTCTCGATTCCGAGCAGGGTCTGGAACGCGTTCATGGGAGACTGGCAGGCGCCGATGTCGCGGAGCCCGATGGCGATGCCGTGGAACGTGTAGGCGAGCGGCCCGAACGTCTCCGCGAATTTCAGCCCGTGATAGGCGGGCTCGGGCTCGATCATGGAGGGATGCTTGCCCGCCCCGATCCAGTCAAACTTGCCCGAATCGACCACGATCCCGCCCATCGAAGTGCCGTTGCCGGAGAGATACTTCGTCGTCGAATGCACCACCTGCGTCGCGCCCCACTCGAACGGGCGGCAGAGGAACGGGCTCGCGGAGGTGTTGTCGACGATCAGCGGCAGCTTCTCCTTCTCCGCCAGCTTTCCGATCTTCTCGAGGTCGGTGATGTAGCCGCCGGGGTTGGCGATCGATTCGCAGAAGATCGCCTTCGTGTTCGCGTCGATCGCCTTGCGGATCGCCGATGTGTCCTCGAAATCGACGAAGCGACATTCCCAGCCGAAGCGCTTGAAGGTCTGGCTGAACTGGGTGATCGTGCCGCCATAGAGCCGGTTAGAGGCGACGAAGTTGGCCCCCGGCCCCATCAGCGGGAAAAGCGCCATGATCTGCGCCGCATGGCCGGAGGCGCAGGCCACCGCGCCGACGCCGCCTTCGAGCGCGGCGACGCGCTCCTGCAGCGCGCTCACCGTCGGGTTCGTGAGGCGGGAATAGATGTAGCCGACTTCCTGGAGGTTGAAGAGCGCCGCCGCGTGGTCCGCGTCGCGGAACACATAGGCGGTGTTCTGGTAGATCGGCGTCTGGCGCGCGCCGGTCGCCGGGTCCGGCCTTGCGCCGGCGTGGATCTGAAGCGTGTCGAATCCGTAAGTGCGCTCGGCCATGCGGGCCTCCCTGTTGTCGAGTTTGCGCGATCTTTCGCCTAACTCAGCTTCGACGACAAGCGCCCGGAATTGAAGCCGCCCATCGAAAGCTCGCCGACAAGGCGCTGCCATTCCATCTTAGGGCAGAGATTCATCACGA
>JAUHWJ010000038.1 GCA_030424705.1 Alphaproteobacteria bacterium
CCGCCCCGGCCCCTCCGCCGCGATGCGGACCTCGCTGAAATCGCAGATCACGTCCGGCAGCAGATAGGCCTGCGGGTCCCCGATCTCGTAGAGCATCTGCTCGGCCACGCTCTCCCGCGTCACGAGGCCGGTGGTTCCCTCCGGCTTCGTGACGGTGAAGGCCCCGTCCGCCCCGATCTCCGCCACCGGATAGCCGATCTCCGCGATGTCCCCGGCCTCCCTCCAGTCGGTGAAATTGCCGCCGGTCGCCTGCGGCCCGCATTCGAGAATATGCCCGGCGAGGGAGCCGCCCGCGAGCCGGTCGAGATCGCCGGCGCCCCAGCCGAAGCGCCAGATGCAGGCGGCGAGGACAGTCGCGCTGTCCGCCACGCGCCCCGTCACCACGATGTCCGCCCCGGCTTCGAGCGCGGCGGCGATGGGGAAGGCGCCGAGATAGGCGTTGATCGAGGCGACCTTCGCCGGGGCGGGGAAGGCGGCGCCGGAGAACATTTCCCGCCGCTCCGCGAAGTCCGACGCCCGCGCCGTCAGGTCGTCCCCTTCCACCACCGCGACGCGGAGCTTCAGCCCCCGCTTCGCGATTTCCGCCCGGAGCGCGGCGGCGCAGGCTTCGGGGTTGAGCCCGCCGGCGTTGGAGACGACCTTCACCCCCTTCGCCGTGATCTCCGCGAGGTTCGGAGCCATCGCCGCCGAGACGAAATCCGGCGCGAAGCCGGCAGCGGCGTCCTTCGTCCGCGCCCGCGCCATGATGGAGAGCGTGATCTCCGCCAGATAGTCGTAGATCAGAACGTCGAGGCCCGGATGAGCGAGAAGCTGCGCCGTCGCGTGGCTCGCCTCGCCCCAGTATCCGCTCGCCCCGCCGACGACCAGCCGCTCCGCCACGCCGTTTCCCCTGTCTTGTTTTGCCGCCATAGACGGGCGCGGCGGCGGCGAGGTCAAGCCTGACCCGGCGTCGTTGCGGCGCGGCGCGCCGGGCGATAGCCTCCCGCGATGCGCAGCCTCCGCACCATCCATGTCGTCTCCGCCCATGCCGAGGGCGAGGTGGGGGACGTGATCGTCGGCGGCGTCGCGCCCCCGCCGGGGGAGACGCTGGCCGCACAGCGCGACTGGATCGAGCGGGACGGCGTCTTGCGAGACTTCGTGCTGAACGAGCCGCGGGGCGGCGTCTTCCGCCATGTGAACCTCCTCGTCCCGCCGAAGCGGCCGGAGGCGGCGATGGGCTTCATCATCATGGAGCCGGCGGACACGCCGCTCATGTCCGGCTCCAACGCGATCTGCGTCGCGACGGTTCTGCTCGACACCGGCATCCTGCCGATGACGGAGCCCGTGACGGAATTCATGCTTGAGGCGCCGGGCGGGCTCGTCGCCGTGCGCGCGGAATGCGCCGGCGGCAAGGCGCGCTCGATCACCGTGCGGAACATGCCCTCCTTCGTCGCGGCGCGGGGCGCGGCGCTCTCTGTCCCCGGCCTCGGTGACCTCCGCGTCGACATCGCCTTCGGCGGCGACTCCTTCGTCGTGGTGGACGCCGCCGCGCTCGGCTTCCGGATCGAGCCCGGCGAGGCGAAGGCGCTGGCGGACCTCGGCGTGCGGATCACCGCGGCGGCGAACGAACAAGTCGGCTTCGATCATCCGGGCGAGGCCGACTGGCGCCACATCTCCTTCTGCCTCTTCGCCGGGCCGGTGGAGCGGGAGGGGGATGCGCTCGCCGCGAAGGCCGCCGTCGCCATCCGCCCCGGGAAGATCGACCGCTCGCCGACCGGCACCGCGCTCTCCGCGCGCATGGCGCTGCTCCATGCTGCGGGGGAGATGAAGACGGGCGACCGGCTGATCCAGCGCTCCATCCTCGGCTCGGAATTCCACGGGCGCATCGCCGGTGAGACCGAAGTTGCGGGGCGCCCGGCCATCCTGCCGGAAATCACGGGGCGGGCGTGGATCACCGGAATCCACCAGCACATGCTGGACCCGGAGGACCCGTGGCCCCGCGGCTACAGGCTCTCCGACACCTGGCCCGGCGCCTCTTCAGCCGGGCGATAGCCGCTCGCCACCACGAATTTCTCCGCGCTGTCCTTCCGCGACGAAGGCGGCTTCATGTGGGAGACCCTGGCGAAACGGCGCTTCAGCTCGGCCAGAAGCTCCCCCTCCGCCCCGCCGGAAAAGACCTTCGCGACGAAGGTTCCACCCGGCTCCAGCACGTCGAAGGCGAAATACGCCGCCGCCTCGCAGAGCGCGACGATGCGGAGATGGTCCGTCCCCCGGTGGCCGGAACTCGCCGGCGCCATGTCCGACATCACCACGTCCGCCGGCCCGCCGAGCGCAGCCTTCACGGCCGCCTCCGCGCCCTCTTCAAGGAAATCGAGCTGGAGCAGCTCGGCCCCCGGAACCGGATCGACCGCCTGAAGGTCCACGCCGACGATACGGCCGACCCGCTTGCCCGTCTTTTCCCCCAGCGCGTTGATCCGCGGCACGGCCACCTGCAGCCACCCCCCCGGCGCGCAGCAGAGATCGACGACGCGCGCGCCCGGAACGAGGAAGCGGTGCCGGTCGTCGATCTCCATGATCTTGAAGGCCGCCCGCCCGCGATAGCCCTCGGCCTGCGCGCGGCGGACATAGGGGTCGTTCAGCTGCCGCTCCAGCCAGAGCTTGGAGGAAAGCTTCCGCCCCTTCGCCGTCTTGACCTTCTGGCGCAGCTCCCGCGCGCCGCGGCCGGAGCCGCCCCCGGCCGCGCTCACGACGCGGCCTGCGTGTAGATAAGTCCCTCGCGCAGCCCCCGGTCGGCGACGCGGAGACGGTCCGTCGGCCAGGCGGAGAGGATGGCGGAAAGGATCGCGCAGCTCGCCACGATCAGCCGCGCCCGGTCCTGCCCGATGGAGGGATGGAGCGCTCGCGCCTCGTCCGAGAGGCAGGCGAATTCCCGCGCGATCCGCCGCGCGGCGCGATGCGGGAGCCAGAGCCCGTCCACCCGGCTCCGGTCATAGCGACGGAGGCCGAGATGCGCGGCGCCGATCGTCGTGACGGAGCCCGAGGCCCCGATGAGCTGGAGCGAGCGGCCCACCGCCTCGTCCGCCATCCGCGCGGCGAAACCCTCGATCAGCTCCTCGAAATACCAGCTCATGAGCCCGAAGCGCTTCGAAGGGTCGGCGATCTCCGCGAACTTGTCCTCCAGCGTGGCGACGCCGACGGGGATGGAGGCCCAGTCCACGATCCGCGCGCCATGCCCCGCGCCTTCCTTCAGCGGCGGCGTCGCCCGCGTCGCCGCCGCGCGCTCCGCGGGCGGCACGGCGGAAAGGTCGAGCAGGACGAATTCGGTGGAGCCGCCCCCGATGTCGAAAACGAGCACGCGCTCCGCCTCCGGGTCCACCAGCGGCCCGCAGCCGGCGACGGCGAGGCGCGATTCCTCCTCGGGGCCGATGATCTCCAGCCGGATCCCCGTCTCCTCCCGCACGCGGGCGGCGAAATCGGCTCCGTTCAGGGCCTGCCGGCAGGCGGCCGTGGCGACGGCGCGAACGCGTCGGGGCGCCGCCCGCTTCAGCTTGTCCGCGCAGATGGCGAGCGCGGCAACCGCCCGGTCCATCGCCGCCGGGTCGAGCGCGCCGGAACGGTCGATCCCGTCGCCGAGACGCACGGCGCGGGAGAAGCTGTCCACCACATGAAGCCGCGCGCCGTCCGGCCTCGCGATCAGCAGGCGGCAATTGTTCGTGCCAAGATCGAGGCCGGCGACGGGTTCGCCCGCCTCGGGGGGAAAGGCGCGCGCGTCCTGCGGGCTCTGCTCCCCGTCCATGCCGTCCTCCGGTTCTTGCTCTTGTCGGACCAGAGGTAAACGAGCGGCAGATGCGCCGCAAGGCGCTGGCGTCAGGCGCAGCCCCCGGTCGCGGCGATGCGCATCGGCGTCGTCTCCACGCCCAGCGCCTGGCAGACCTGATAGGGCAGGTCCGGATTGTTGAGCGTGTAGAGGTGGATATGCCCCGCCCCCTCGCGCCGCAGCGTGTCGCACATCTCCGCCGCGATGGAGATGGAGAGAAGCTCGGCCGCGCCGGTCTCCTCCGCATTGGCGAAGGCCGTCTCCATCCAGTCGGGCACGCGCGCGCCGCAGCGGGCGGCGAAGCCCTTCATCCGGGCGAAATTCTCGATGGGGAGGACGCCGGGGATGATCGGCCGGTCGATTCCCGCCTTCGCGCAGCGGTCGCGGAAGCGGAGGAAGGTCTCCACGTCGAAGAAGAACTGGGTGATCGCGTCATCCGCGCCGGCGTCGAACTTGCGCTTCAGATGCGTGACGTCCGCCCCCTCCCCCGAAGCCTCGGGATGCGGCTCCGGATAGGCGCCGACGGAGACGTGGAACCGCCCCTCCGCCTTCAGCGCCTCGATGAGCTCCACCGAGCCCGAGAACCCGCCCGGATGCGCGGTGAATCGCTCCGCCCCGTTCGCCGGGTCGCCGCGGAGCGCCACGATGCGGCGGCAGCCGAGCTTGGCGTAGGTGCGTGCGACGGAGAGCGTCTCCTCCCGCGTCGCGCCGACGCAGGTGAGATGGCCGGCGACGTCGAGCCCCGCCCGGTCCCGGATCGTCTGGATCGCGGCCACCGTCCGCTCCCGCGTCGAGCCGCCGGCGCCGTAGGTTACGGAGACGAAACGCGGCCCGAGCGGCGCGAGGCGCTCGACCGAACGCCAGAGACGGAGCGCCCCTTCCGGCCCCTTGGGAGGGAAGAATTCGAAGGAGATCGTCGGCGTCGGCTTCGTCATCGGATGCGCCTTCCCACAAGGATCGCGAACTACACAAACCGGAGATACAGGCGAAAAACCGACGCTACAAGGCGAAAAGGCGACTTGCGCGCGTTGCATCCGCTCGTCACGTCGAAAGACGTGTCGCAAAGCGCGCGCCGCCGGTCGCGATCATGCGCGCCGGAACCCGCGCGGCGGCGCATTTGCGTGGTTAAGGCAGGAGTTCGAAGCGTGACGCAGGTCGTGACGGTCTACTGGAGGGACATCCCCGCACAGGTCATCGTCGGCAAGGGCCGGCGGGCCGCGAAGGTCCAGCTGCCGGAGCGGTTCGAGCAGGCCATCGACCGCTGCGCCATGAAGGTCGGCGCGCGGGGGGACGACGCCTATCTCGCCGAATGGCGGAAGGCGGCGCACGAGGAGGAGACGGAGGCCGACGACGCGGCGCTCGCCGCCGCCATCGCCGCCCGGCTCGAAGCGGAATACGACGCGGAGCGCATAAAGGCGCTCATCGCGAATGACGGTTGGAACAGCGCGGCGTAGCCGCGAACGGGGAGCACGGGCATGGCGAACATCCTCAGCTTTTTCTCGGGCCGCAAACCCGCCCAGCCCGCCGCGACTGGCGGCGTCGCCGCCCTCCTCGAGGATTTCTCCATCGAGGTGATGCCGCGGACGGCCGAGAAGATCGAGGATTTCCGCCCGCTCCTGCCTGAGGGCTCCCGCGTCTACATCGCGCATATCGACGGCACGCCGATCGAGGAAATGGTGCGGACGGCGAAGCGCCTCGCCGCCGAGGGCTTCCCCGTCATGCCGCATTTCCCCGCCCGCATCATCCGGGACAGGGCGACGCTGGCGGACTGGATCGCCCGCTACCAGGGCGAGGCCGGGGTTGACCAGGCGCTGCTGCTCGCCGGCGGCGTCTCCTCCCCCGCGGGCGAGTTCTCCGACTCCATGGCGCTGATGCGCACCGGCCTCTTCGAGAAGGCGGGCTTCCGCCGCATCCATGTCGCCGGCCACCCCGAGGGCAACCGGGACATCGACCCGGCGGGCGACGCCGCGAACGCGATGGCCGCGCTCCGCTGGAAGCAGGACTGGGCGCGCCAGGCGGGCATCGAGATGGCCATCGCGACGCAGTTCTGCTTCGAGGCGGAGCCGGTGATCGAATGGGCCGGCAGGCTCCGCGAAGAGGGGATCGCCCTCCCCGTCCACATCGGCGTCGCCGGCCCGGCGAAGCTGCAGACGCTGGTGAAATTCGCGATGACCTGCGGCGTCGGCCCCTCCGTCCGCGTGCTGCAGCGGCGGGCGGCGGACGTGACGAAGCTGATGCTGCCCTTCACGCCCGAAGCCTTCCTCGCGGACCTTGCGGCGCACCGCGCTGCGAACCCGGATTTCGCGGTGCGACGGGTTCACTTCTTCCCCCTCGGCGGGATTCGCGCTACGGCGGACTTCACGGGGGCCATGCGCGGCGCCCGCAAGATGGCCGCCACCGCCTGAGCCGAGACGAAAGAGACCCATGACCCGCACTGTCGTCGCCTCCCGGTCGAAGACCGTCATCATCGGATTCGACCAGCCCTTCTGCGTGATCGGGGAGCGGATCAACCCGACCGGGCGCAAGAAGCTCGCCGCCGAACTCGAGATGGGGGACTTCTCCACCGTGGAGAAGGACGCGCTGGACCAGGTCGCCGCCGGCGCGGCGATCCTCGACATCAACTCCGGGGCCGTCTTCTCCAACAAGATGGCGGAAGATGCGCGCTACGCCGACAACAACTTCGTCGAGCCCGCGCTGATGAAGGAGATGGTGGAGCGCGTGCAGGCGCTGGTCGACGTGCCGCTCTGCATCGACAGCTCGGTTCCCGGCGCGCTGGAGAACGGCCTGAAGGCGGCGGAGGGGCGGCCCCTTCTCAATTCTGTGACGGGCGAGGAAGAGCGGCTGGAGCTCGTCCTGCCGCTCGTGAAGAAATACGACGTGCCGGTGGTGGCGATCTCCAACGACGACACCGGGATTTCCGAGGATCCGGACGTGCGCTTCGCCGTGGCGAAGAAGATCGTGGAACGCGCGGCCGATTTCGGCATTCCCGCGCATGACATCGTGGTGGACCCGCTCGTCATGCCCATCGGCGCGATGGCGACCGCGGGCCAGCAGGTCTTCGCCCTCGTCCGGCGGCTGCGGGAGGAGCTTGGCGTGAACACGACCTGCGGCGCCTCCAACATCTCCTTCGGCCTGCCGAACCGGCACGGCATCAACAACGCCTTCCTGCCGATGGCGGCGGCCGCGGGCATGACCTCGGCGATCATGAACCCGCTGCAGGCCGCGGCGACTCCGAAGAAGATCGCGGAGCGCATCGCGGAGCTGGAGGCGCTCGGCGTGGTGTTCCCCGAGGGGATCGACCCCGAGGTTCTCGTCCCCCTGATCGGCCTCGGCTCCGCCAAGGCCGGCCCCTCGAAGGAGATCGAGGCGATCAAGGCCGCGGACTTCCTCCTGAACAACGACCCGTCCGGCGCGGCCTGGATCCGCTTCAACAAGGTCGCCGGCGGCGACGAGGGCGCCCGCGGCGCGCGGGACGGGCGGCGGAGCCGCCGGCGCGGCTGAGTCTCAGGGCGCGGCCTTCAACCCGACGGGGAGCATCGGCGTCTCCATCCCGAGGAGCCGCGCCGCGGCGAGAAGCGCGACGGGATAGCCCGCCGCGCCGAGCCCGCAGATCACCGCCGTCGCCGCCGCGGCGATGATCGAGTGGCGGTGCTGCGCGTCCCGCGCGTGGATGTTGGAGATGTGGAGCTCGATCACCGGGCCGCCGAACATCCGCACCGCGTCGAGCACCGGCACCGAGTGGAAGGAGAATCCGGCGGGGTTAAGGATGAGCGCCGAACCCTCCCGCCGCGCCTCCTGAATCCAGTCCACCATCACGCCCTCATGGTTCGTCTGGCGGAAGGCGACCGGGAGGCCGATGGCCTCCCCCAGCGCGACGCAGGCGCGCTCGATATCCGCGAGCGTCGTATGGCCATAGATGTCCGGCTCCCGATCCCCCAGCATGTTGAGGTTCGGGCCGTTCAGGATATAGGCGGGTTTCGGCATCTCTTTCCCCTTACGCCGCTTTCCGGCCCGGCGGCGTCGCGCGGCGCCATGCGGCGTTGGATTGTCGCGCGAAAAGGAATAGCTGGCGGAGGCGCAGCATGGGAACCGAAATGAGCGATACCGATCCCCTCGTCGTCTTCACGCCCTCGGGCAAGCGCGGCCGCTTTCCGGTCGGCACGCCGATCCTCTCCGCCGCCCGCACGCTCGGCGTCGATCTGGACAGCGTGTGCGGCGGGCGCGGCATCTGCTCGAAATGCCAGGTCGCCCCGCAATTCGGCGAATTCTCCAAGCATGGCGTGACCTCGGCCGAGGGCGCGCTCTCCGAATGGAACGCGGTGGAGGAGCGCTATCGCGCCAAGCGCGGGATGATCGACGGGCGCCGCCTCGGCTGCCAGGCGACCGTGCAGGGCGACGTGGTGGTGGACGTGCCGCCCGAGAGCCAGGTCCACAAGCAGGTGGTGCGGAAGCGCGCGGAGGCGCGCGAGATCGTCATGGATCCGGCCACCCGCCTCTACTACGTCGAGGTCGCGGAGCCCGACATGGAGCATCCTAGCGGAGACCTCGAGCGGCTGCAGGAGGCGCTGGCGCAGCAATGGGGCCTCGCCCATGCCGTGGGCGATCTCCGCACGCTCCAGATGCTCCAGCCCGCGCTGCGGGAGGGCGGCTGGAAGGTCACGGTCGCCGTGCATCACGGGGACGGGCTCGGCCCGGCGCGCATCATCCAGGTCTGGCCCGGCTTCCATGAGGGCTCGATCTACGGCGCGGCCTTCGATGTCGGCTCCACCACCGTCGCCTGCCATCTCTGCGACCTCGTGACGGGGGAGGTGCTCGCCTCCTCCGGCCTGATGAACCCGCAGATCCGCTTCGGCGAAGACCTGATGAGCCGCGTCTCCTACGCGATGATGAACCCCGGCGGCGCCGCGGCGATGACGAAGGCGGTGCGGGAGGCGGCGAACGCCCTCATCGGCCAGGTCGCCGCCGAGGCGCGGGTGGACCGGGAGGAGATCGTGGAGGCCGTCTTCGTCGGCAACCCGGTGATGCACCATCTCCTCCTCGGGATCGACCCGAAGGAGCTTGGCTGGGCGCCCTTCGCCCTCGCCACCAATTCCGCGCTGAACTTCTGGTCCACCGAGATCGGCATGGAGATGCACCCGAACGCCCGCATCTACATCCTGCCCTGCATCGCCGGCCATGTGGGGGCGGACGCGGCCGCGGTCGCGCTGTCAGAGGGGCCGAACGTCTCCGACGATCTCGTGCTCGTCGTCGATGTCGGCACCAATGCGGAGATATTGCTGGGGGACCGGCGGCAGGTCCTCGCCTGCTCCTCCCCCACCGGCCCCGCCTTCGAGGGCGCGCAGATCAGCGCCGGCCAGCGCGCCGCGCCGGGCGCGATCGAGAAGGTGGAGATCGACCCCGTGACGAAGGAGCCGCGCTTCCGCGTCATCGGCTGCGAGCTCTGGTCCGACGATCCGGGCTTCGCCGCCGCCCTCGGGCGG
>JAUHWJ010000039.1 GCA_030424705.1 Alphaproteobacteria bacterium
CGCCTGCCGCCCCGCTCCGCCATCGTCGCCTTCTCCGCCGACCAGGTCTACGGCATCGCGGAGCTTCTGCGGCGGCGGAAGGGCGGCGCGGCGGTGGTGATGGGCGCGCTCTCCCCCCGCACGCGGAACGCGCAGGTCGCGCTCTACCAGAACGGCGATGTGGAGCATCTGGTGGCGACGGACGCGATCGGGATGGGGCTCAACCTCGATCTCAGCCATGTCGCCTTCGCGGGGACGGTGAAGTTCGACGGCCGGCGCCCCCGCCCGCTCACGCCCTCGGAAATCGCGCAGATCGCCGGGCGCGCCGGGCGGCACCGGGCGGACGGCACCTTCGGCGTGACGGGGGAGGCCGCGGCCTTCTCCGACGACGTGCTGGAGCAGGTGACGACGCACAGTTTCGCCCCCGCCGGCCCGCTCGAATGGCGGAACGCCGCGCTCGAATTCGGCACGGCGCCCGCGCTCATCGCCTCGCTGGAGGCGCCGGCCCCCCGGCCCGGCCTCCGACGGGCGCGGGAGGCGGACGACCTCCTCGCGCTCCGCGAGCTTTGGCTCGACCCGGAGATACGGGCGATGACGCGCGGCGGCGCGGCGGTGCGCCGGCTCTGGGACGTGTGCCAGATCCCCGATTTCCGGAAGGTCTCCGCCGCGGAGCATGCGCGGCTCATCGCGCGGATTTACCGGTTCCTCCTCTCGCCGGAGGGCGCTATACCCTCCGACTGGATCGCGGGCGAAATCGCGCGGCTGGACCGGACGGAGGGCGGAATCGACGCGCTTTCCCGCCGGCTCGCGCATATGCGCACATGGTCCTATGTGGCGAATCGCGGCGGCTGGCTCGCCGACCCCTCGGAATGGCGCGGCCGCGCCCGCGAGGTGGAGGACCGGCTCTCGGATGCGCTGCATCTCGCGCTCACGCGCGAATTCGTGGATCGTCGGACCTCGGTCCTGATGCGGCGGTTGAAGGACAGGGAGAGCCTGGTGGCGGAAGTGGACGAGACCGGCGCGGTGACGGCCGAGGGCGAACATCTGGGGCGCATCGAGGGCTTCCGCTTCACGCCCGACCCGGGCGCGGCGCCGGATGAACGGCGGCGACTGCAGGCGGCCGCGCTCGCCGCGCTGCAGGGCTGGTTCGCGCACCGGGCGGACCGGTTCTACAATGCGCCGGACGGGGAGATCGAGCTCACCGAGCAGGGCGGCCTGATCTGGGGCGAGGTCGCCGTCGGGCGGCTGGAGCCGGGGGCGGACGTGCTCACCCCCACGGTCCGCGCCTTCGCGGAGGAATCGCTCGACCCGTCGGTGATCCAGAAGATCGAGCGGCGGCTCGGCCACTGGGTGACGCGCCGGGTGGCCGCGCTCTTCGCGCCGCTCATCGCGATGCGGGACGACGAGGCGCTGAAGGGCATGGCCAAGGGCCTCGCCTTCCAGCTCGTCGAGGGGCTCGGCGTGCTGGAGCGGCGGCCGATCGCGGAGGACGTGAAGGCGCTGGACCAGGAGGGGCGCGCGGCGCTTCGCCGGCATGGCGTGCGGTTCGGGCAGCATTCGGTCTTCATGCCGCTTCTCCTGAAGCCTGCGCCGACGCGGATGCGCCTCGTGCTCTGGGGGTTGAAGGACGGGCTGGACGAAATCCCCTCCGCCCCGCCGCCCGGCCTCGTCACCATCCCGAAGGTGGAGGGCGCGCCGGGCGGGTTCTGGATCCGGGCGGGCTACCGGCTTGCGGGGGCGCGGGCGATCCGCATCGACATGCTGGAGCGGCTGGCGGACCTCCTGCGGGAGAAGGACGCGCGGGCGGGCTTTGAGGCGGCGGCGGACATGCTCTCCATCACCGGGCTGACGCTGGAGCAGTTCGCGGACCTGATGGGCGGGCTCGGCTACGACGCCCAGCGCGGCGAGCGGCCGAAAGCGGCGCGCGCGCCCGAAGCCAAGGCGACGGGCGACGCGCCCGTGGAGGCTGCGCCTAGCGTGGAGGCTGCGCCGAGCGTGGAGGCTGCGCCGATCGAGGAGCCGGTCGCCGCGGAGGCGGCGCCCGATCCGGCTCCGGAGGCTGCTGCGGAGCCGGCCCCGGAGCCCGAACCCGAACCCGAGCCGGAGATGGCGGCGGAGGCGGCCGCCGATCCGGCGACGGTGGAGACGGAGGTCTTCTACACCTTCACCATCGCCCGCCGCCCGCCGCGCCATCAGCGGCGGGAGGCGCGCGAGGGCGCGCCCGGCGAGGGGCGGAACCGTCGTGAGGGCGGCAAGCCGCGCGGGGAGAAGCGCCGCGGCGAGGCGGCCGAAGGCGGCGGCGGGCGCGGGCCGAAGGACGGCAAGAGGCGCGGGCCGAAGCCCGAAGCCGAACCCCAAGCGGAAAGACCGCGCCGCCCCGAGAAGGCGCCGGACCCGGACAGCCCCTTCGCCATCCTCAGCCAGCTGAAACGCTGACTTGGCCGGAGCGGACGCGCCGGAGGCCGCCCTCAGGGTGGACAAGTGGCTCTGGCGCGCGCGATTCTTCAAGGCGCGGAGCGGCGCCGCCAAGGCGGCCGAGGCCGGGTTCCGGCTCAATGGCGAGCGTTCGCAGAAAGCGCATCAGCTCGTCCGCCCCGGGGACGTGCTGACCTTCCGCCAGTCGGGGGACGTTCGCGTCGTCCGCGTTCTCGCCCTCGGGGAACGGCGGGGGCCGGCGGCGGAGGCGGCGCAACTCTACGAGGATCTCGAAGCCGGGGCGGAGGGTTGAGCGCGCCTTGCTCCAGCGGGCGCGGCGGTCTATGTCGCCCTTCGGCGCGCGCGCCGGGACGGACGGGGCAAGGAAGGACCGGATGACCTACATCGTCACCGACAACTGCATCAAATGCAAATACACCGACTGCGTGGAAGTATGCCCCGTCGACTGCTTCTATGAGGGCGAGAACATGCTCGTCATCCATCCGGACGAATGCATCGATTGCGGGGTCTGCGAACCGGAATGCCCGGCGGACGCGATCCGGCCCGATACGGAGCCGGGGCTCGACCAATGGCTCGACATCAACACGAAATTCGCCTCGCTCTGGCCGAATATCACGATCAAGAAGGAGCCGGACCCGGAGGCCGAGAAACATGACGGCGAATCGGGCAAGCTCGAGAAATACTTTTCGGAGGCGCCGGGTTCCGGCGACTGAGCGGCCCCGCGCCGCATGAATGGCCCGACCTAGCCCCGCCAAGGGCTTCCGCCCGCCTCCGCCGCCCCCGCCTGAATCGCGGGAGTAGCGAAGAGGCGTTTTTTGTGCTATATAATTGAGACAAGCGCGCCTCTTCCGGCGCCGGGATGCTGCACGCAGCATTCGGCGGGAGGTTGGCGCAATCTGGTCACCGGCGATCGTCTTCATCCGAGCGGGATGGGGGGATGGCCTTCGCTGCGCCTCACGGCGCAGGCGCAAGAGAAAGCGGACGGGAACAGCGAAAATGACAAGCACGAAGACGAAGGGCGATTTCCGGGCGAACGACTACGTGGTCTATCCGGCGCATGGCGTCGGCCGCATCATCTCCATCGAGGAGCAGGAGATTGCGGGCGTGCGGCTCGAACTCTTCGTCATTTCGTTCGAGAAGGAGAAGATGACCCTTCGCGTGCCGACGGCCAAGGCGAACTCGGTCGGGATGCGGACCCTCTCCTCCCCCGATCTCGTCGCCAAGGCGCTGGAGACGCTGAAGGGCCGCGCGCGCGTGAAGCGCGCCATGTGGTCCCGCCGCGCGCAGGAATACGAGCAGAAGATCAATTCCGGGGATCTCATCTCCATCGCCGAGGTGGTGCGGGACCTGCACCGGGCGGAGGACCAGCCCGAGCAGTCCTATTCCGAGCGCCAGCTCTACGAGGCGGCGCTGGAGCGGCTGACGCGCGAGGTCGCCGCCGTCGAACGGCTCGACGAGTCGAAGGCCGCGCGCCGGGTGGACGAGGCGCTGGACGGCAAGAAGGCCGCCTGAGCTTCACCGAAGAGACTGCGAAGCGCCCGGCCGAGAGCCGGGCGTTTTCGATTCCGGGGCGCCGCAGTCAATCAAGTTCTTCTTGACCGAAGCGCCGCGCCTCCCCGTTGCGCGGCGCGCGGGCGAGCGTATTTTCTGAGGCATGGGCAGGTGCGCGCGGCGGAGGCGCCGCGGCTCTCTCGGCCCGCTTCGGAGACCGTCATGAGCGCCATTCTCGGCGTCGTCCTCTTCGCCGCAGCCGCGGCGATGTTCATCCTGTTCCGCGTCATCTTCCCTGATCGCCCTGGCGAGACCTCGGCGGGCGAGTTGACGGCGCAGCTGGCAAGCGTCCTCATCACCGGGCTCTTCGCCGGCGGCGCCGGAGCCTTCATCGACTTCGCCGTGAGCCACGACAACGCGATGGGCTATGTCTGGCTCGCCGCGGCCTTCGGGGCGACCGTCGTTCTCATCGCACTTGCGATGCGGATGGGGCGGAAGGCGCGGGCGGCCTGAACCCGCGGCGGTTCCGGGCCTCTGTCTCCCGGCGCGACAAGCCGGGAGACGGCGATGAGCGAAGGGGCCGGGCCGATCATTCACGGGCCGGGCGAAGGCGAGCCAAACCCGGCGCGCGCCATGCGCCGGAATTCGTCGGCCCGCCGCTCGTCTGAACACGCCCCCCGGTCCCCGGGGGGCGCGGCCTGCCGGGGAACGGCCTTCACTCCCGCCGGGCCGCGCGGACGACCGGTCGCGTCAGTGCCGCCGACGGCGCGCACAGCATCCGCGCGGACATGCCGAAGCGGGCGGCGAGGTCAGCGCCTTCGCGCTCATGCCCCTCGGCGCGGTCGATCGCGCCGAGGCCGCGTTCCAGCAGTGCGGCCGTCGCATGGACGCGCGGCGCGAAGAACCTGTCCCCTGTCGTCGCCGCCCGTTCGAGCGCCTCGCGCGCGGCGGCGAGGCCGGCCTCGTGGCGGCCGGCGGAGAGGAGCGCTTCCGCCTGCAATCCGCGCCAGTTCGCCATCTGAACGCCGGCGCCCGTCGCCGCGAAGATCTCGAGGCCGCGTTCGATCCTGCCGAGCGCCTCGTCCGCGCCGCCCAGCCGGCTTCTCGCCCAGCCGCCGAGTACGAGACCGGTGCCGAGCCAGAACGCGAAGCCATGCTCCTCGCCGAGGCGCGCCGCCCGCTCCGCGAGGCGAAGACATCCTTCCGGGTCATTCTCGAACAGGAGATGCTCGGCGCAGAGCGCGGCGCCGATCGCCTCCGCAAAGGGATTGGGAGAGGCGGCGGCCAGCGCCTCCGCGGACCGGCGAAAGGAAGCGGCCTCTTCGGAACGGCCGACGAGGCTGGCGCCCCAGGCGGCGTAGGCGGCGCAGGTGACGGCGGCGTTCTGCGCGGGGGCGGAATCCGGCGTCCAGCCGCCGAGGAAGCCGAGCCCGGTCTCCAGATGGCCGAGCCCCTCCTCCAGCCTCCCGAGATGAACGAGGACGGAGCCCATCGCCGAATGCGCCTGAAGGCTCAGCGCGGCGCTATCCGCTTTCTCCGCCATGCGGAGGAGGCGGCCCGCATGAGCGCGCGAGGCTTCGAGCTCGCCCCGCACCCAGGAATGCACCCAGAGGCCGACGCCGATCCTGACGCTGGCGTCGGCCGAGCCGACGGTGCGGTTCAGCGCCCGCGCGCGGTCGAGCGCTTCGCCAACCTCCGACGCGCCGAAGCCGCGCAGGGCGATCAGCGCCAGCGTGTGCGCGAGCCGCAGCCGCAGCTCGGCGGGCGCCATTTCCGGGTCCGCAGCGTCGATCAGCGCAAGCCCCGCCTCGGCGAAGGCGGCGGCCTCCCGGTGCGCCGAACGCCCGATCGCGGCCCGGCAGGCGGCGGACCAGCATTCGACGGCGCGCGCCGCGTTTCCCGCCTCCTGATGGTGCCAGGCGAGCGTCTCTGGCCGCGTCTGCGCCGCTTCGAGCCGCCGCGCGATCTCGGCATGGAGCGCCCTTCGATCCATATCGGCGATCATCGCGTAGGCCGCTTCCTGGATCAGGATATGGCGGAATCTGTATCCTTCATCCTCATCCGTGAGAAATCCGGCTTGCGCGAGATGAGCGAAGTCGCGCGCCGTCTCTGTCGCCTCCCGCCCCAGCACGGGCGCGGCGAAGGCGGGCGTGACGCGCTCGCCGATGACGGCCGCGACGAACACCGCGGCGCGCGGCCCGGGCGGAAGCGCGCCGATCCGCGCCGCGCTTACCGCCTGCACCGTCTCCGGAAGATCGCGCACCGGGTCCGCCCCGGCCTGCGCCGCGAGGGCGAGTTCCTCAAGGCAGAACGGGTTTCCGGCGGCCCGGCGCAGCATCGCGTCCTCCGCCGCGCCGTCGAACGCTGCGCCGGCGGCGTTGTCCCGCAGCAGGCGGAGACTGTCTTCCCGGCCCAGCGTCGGGAGATGGAGGATCGCTTCGCATAGGTCGGACGCCGACGTCGGGCGCGTCGTCAGGACGAGAAGGAGGCGCCATGGCTCGCGTCGCGCGATCAGTCGCGAGAGGCAGGAGCGGGAAGAGGCGTCGATCCAGTGCGTGTCCTCGAAGACGATGACGAGCGGGCCAACCGCCGTCGCCAGCTCCAGAAGGCGTTCCACCAGCAGTGCGCTCCGCCGCCGGCGCTCCCGGTCCGACAGGGCCGCGAGCGCCGCGCCCGGCGCCGGAGCGTCGCTGAACAGCTCATGGAGCAGCGCTTCGTCCGCCGCATCCGCCGCCAGCGCGGGCGGGCCCTCCGGGTGGAGGGCGAGGCAGAGCGCGCGGACCGGCGCGAGCGGCGAGTTCACGAGCCCCGGCAGGCAGTTGACGATTACGCTCCGCACGCCCCGCCGGGAAAGGTCGGCGGCGAATTCCGCGACGAGGCGGGACTTTCCGATTCCGGCCGGCCCGGACAGGGCGACGGCCCGCCCGCCGCCTTCGAGCACCCTCTCCAGCGCGGCGGAAAGGAACGCGGTCTCCGCGCTTCGCCCCACGAAGGCGGTGCGCCGCTTGAACGGACGGGCCGGGATGCCGGCCCTCGGCCGGGGCGGCGACAGGATGACATGGCCCATCGGCGCCGTCGCGCATTCCGCCTCGTCGCCAAGCTGGAGCCGCGCCGCCTCGCTCACGAGAATCCGACCGGGCTCCGCCTCTCCTGCGAGGGCGGCCGCGCCACGCTCGAGCCCGGTCGGGGGCGCCCAGACGTCGCCCTCAGCCGCTTCGCTGGTCATCGCGCCGACATCGACCCCGAACCTAAGCGAGGCCGCGCCGCCCGGAGCGGCGTCCTGCAAGGCCGCGGCGCAATAGAGCGCCCGTCTCGCGCCGTCCTCAAGAGAGGGAGCGAGCCCGAAGGTCGCCGTGAACCCGTCCAGCAGCATGCGCGAGAGGGCGCCTTCCTGCCGCTCCACGATCCGCCGCGCCTCCGTGAGAAAGGCGGCGAGGCCGCTCTCGTCGGACGCGCCGCCCTCGACCTTGACGCAGAGCGCGGCGACGAGCCGCCGCTCCCGCACGATCAGGGCCGCGGAGGCCGGCTCCGCGCCGCCCTCTTCCGGGCCTTGCGCGACCGAGACATCCAAGGCGAAGCGGAAGCCGAGGCCGTGATGGGTCCTGATCGCGTCCCGCCCCTCGGCGCCGAGCACCCGGCGGAGATGGCTCATCGTCGTCTGGAGCGCGGCTTCAGAGACATTCGGGGGCCAGAACGCATCCAGCAGCTCCCGCTTGGTCACGACCCGGTCGGCGTTCCGGAGCAGATAGGCGAGAAGGTCCATCGCCCGCGGCTGGATCGCCGCGCGCTCTCCCGCCCGCAGCAACTCCCGCCGCTCCGTGTCGAACTCGAAACACGAGAACCGATAGATCATCATACGCCCTGCGAACGCGACACGGCGGGAAACGGTATCGCCGCCCCCCGGAAGCGTCCAGCGCCGCCTTCGGCGCCTGCTCAGAATTTGCTCAGAACATGCTCAGGATCGGGCCGGCGCCATCGGTTAACCAAGTGGCAGGTGGGTTTGTCGACGTCGCAAGAGGATCGCGTCATGCGCCAGGCTCAACCGTTTCATTCCGTCGCCGCTCTCGCCCGGGAGGGCCGGCGATGACCTCCGCTCCCGCCCTTTCCGCCGCGCTCGGCGCGCTCTTCGAGGAATTGCAGGCGCGCGCCCGCGCCGAACTCGCCGGGCGGGAGGCTGCGCTGATCGGCGCGCTCGACCCGTTCCTCGACGGGACGGCGGCGCCGCTGGAGAATCTCCTCGCGGAGATCGGGGCCGCGCTTGACGGCGTGGAGGTCGGGCCGGGAGAAGACCTCTCCGCGCTCCTCGCCGCCGCGCTCAACGGGGCGGGGATCGACGGCGTCTCCGCGACGGCCGGCGCGGGCGGGGTGACGATCCAGCTTTCTGCGGAGCGGGAGGCGCCGCTTGGGCGGACGGAGGCGGGCGCGCTTTCCGGCGCGCTCGGCGCCGGGGCGCTCGGCCTCTCGCTG
Source organism: Alphaproteobacteria bacterium (assembly GCA_030424705.1). GTDB lineage: Bacteria > Pseudomonadota > Alphaproteobacteria > Rhodobacterales > Rhodobacteraceae > Pikeienuella. The sequence continues at coordinate 8,374 of JAUHWJ010000039.1, forward strand.
GACGGCGCGCTTGATCTGACGGCGACGACGGCGCTGGATTTCGCGGTGTTCTTCGACGCGGAGACCGGCGCGCTTTCCCTCGCCGACGACTCCTCCGCCGCCGACATGCGGCTGAGCCTTGGCGCAACGCTCGATCCGGGGAGCCTTTCGTCCGAACTCTCGCTCGGCCCCGTTTCCGCCTCGTCGGCGCTGGCGGAGGGTCTTAACGGAGCCGCGCTCGACCTCACGCTCGACATCGACGGCGGGGAGATCGGCGCGCTCGCGCCCGAGGCCGCGCTCGCCTTCGACGCTGGCCTCGCCATCGCGCTCGAAGCCGGGTTCGCGAGCCCGTTCCTGCCCTCGATCTCCGGCGATCTCGTCATCGATTATGGCGACGCGGGCGGGGACCTGATCGGCGGGATCGAGGGGGTGGGCCTGCGCGACGTCTCCATCGGGATCGACGCGCTCGACGATCTTCTCGGCGGCGTCCTCGGCCCGCTCGACGACATCGTGTCCGCCTTCCCGCTCGGCCCGGTGGTGCGGCTCCTGAGCCGCCCGCTGCCGCTCCTCGACCCGCTGGGGGAGACGCTGCCCTTCCTCGACGCGACCGGGGACGGGGACGTGACGCTGACCGACCTTCTCCAGCTCTTCGCGAGCGGGGATACGGATTTCTCCTTCATCGATGTCGCTGCGGATGTCGCCCTCGCGCTCCAGACCATAAGCGACCTCGCATCGGGCGCGGCCTTCGAGGTCGGCGACATCGCCTTCTCGGCGGGGGCGCTCGATGCGCTGGCCGGCGGGGGGACAGGCGCGGGCATCGGATCGGCCTTCGACTTCGACGGCTTCGACCCCTCGCTCCTGCCCGGCGATCTCTTCGGCGGCCTGATCGGGCAGGTCGGGGCGCTGGAGGGCGGCGGGCTCA
>JAUHWJ010000040.1 GCA_030424705.1 Alphaproteobacteria bacterium
AGCCGGAACGTCTCGTCATTCACCCAGATGCGGAAGCCGAGATCGACATTGGCGCGCACCGTGTCGCCGTCCAGCACCTCGGTCACCACGGCGCGGTAGGTGTAGAACCGGCACTCGTCCTCTGCCGCCGCCTCGGCGGCGAGCGAGGGCGCAAGGAGCGCGGCGAGGAGAAGAGAGCGGAACAAGAGTCAACCTATGCTAGAGGAGGGGCCGCGGCCCCCAAACCCGCTTACAGACTGAATCGGAACGGGAAAGGGTAAACAGCCCGATTCTGATATGCGGAACCCAATTCCATCCCACTCGCCTATCGCGCGAGCCGGGCGCGCGGCGTTCGCATCCCCTCCGCGAGAGCGCGGCTTCCGCGCCGAATTCCCGTCTCCGCCGCGCGCCCCGGCGCCGCTGGACAGGCGCGATGCTCTCAACTAGTCACGGGCGCGATCCATCAAGGCGCGGCGAAGACGCGCGAAACGGCAGAAAAGGGACGGACATGCGCGTCTATTACGATCGTGACTGCGACATCAACCTCATCAAGGACCGGAACGTCGCCGTCGTCGGCTACGGCTCCCAGGGCCACGCCCATGCGCTGAACATGCGCGATTCCGGCGTGAAGAACGTCGCCGCCGCGCTCCGCCCGGGCTCGCCCTCCGCCGCGAAGGCCGAGGCCGAGGGGCTGAAGGTCATGGGCATCGCCGAGGCTGCGGCCTGGGCCGACGTCATCATGATGACGATGCCGGACGAACTGCAGGCCGAGACCTATTCCAAGTATATCCACGACAACATGAAGCCCGGCGCGGCCATCGCCTTCGCGCACGGCCTCAACGTCCACTTCAAGCTGATCGAGGCGCGCCCGGACGTGGACGTCATCATGATGGCGCCGAAGGGCCCTGGCCACACCGTCCGCGGCGAGTTCGTGAAGGGCGGCGGCGTCCCCTGCCTCGTTGCGGTGGACCAGAACCCCTCCGGCAAGGCGCTGGAGATCGCGCTCTCCTACTGCTCCGCCATCGGCGGCGGCCGCTCCGGCATCATCGAGACGGACTTCAAGGAAGAGTGCGAGACGGATCTCTTCGGCGAGCAGGCGGTGCTCTGCGGCGGTCTCGTCGAGCTGATCCGCATGGGCTTCGAGACGCTGGTCGAGGCCGGCTATGCGCCGGAAATGGCCTATTTCGAATGCCTCCACGAGGTGAAGCTGATCGTCGACCTCATCTATGAGGGCGGCATCGCCAACATGAACTACTCGATCTCCAACACCGCGGAATTCGGCGAATACCATTCCGGCCCGCAGATCCTGCCGCGGGAGGAGACGAAGGCGCGGATGAAGCAGGTGCTGAAGGACATTCAGGACGGTCGCTTCGTCTCCGAATGGATGCGCGAATACAAGGCCGGCCTGCCGATGTTCAAGGCGACCCGCCGTAACAACGACGCGCACCAGATCGAGGAAGTGGGCGAGAAGCTCCGCGCCATGATGCCCTGGATCGCCGCCGGCAAGCTGGTGGACAAGGCGAAGAACTGACCCCGGCGGTCTTCTTGGGGGGCGGCGCGGCAAGAGCTGCGCCGCCCCTTTTCATTCGCCAACCGCCTGCAGGCTGCGCGCCCCTGGGGTTCAAACGGAGGCCTCTCCGCCTATCTATCGCGAGCGGCGACGCTGCGCCGCAAGTCGAAGAAAGACAGGAAGGCCGATCGCATGAAACCCGTTCTCGTCGCCGCTCTCCTCGCCGCCCTAGCGGCCCCCGCCCTTGCCGGGCGCGGCGCCCCCGCGGCGGACTGGGCCGCCATCGTCTCGGCGCTTGCGGCGCAGGGCTATGTCTCCTGGGAGGAGATCGAGGTCGATCGCGAGGGGAACTGGAATGTCGACGAGGCGCGCCACAATGACGGCGGCGTCTGGGAGCTGTGGCTTGCCCCGGGCGACTTCGCCGTGATCCGGCGCGAGCGGGACGACTGAGAGCCCTTCCGCCGCCGCGCGCGCTCTGCTAGGCGCGCCCGAGCGGCGGGGCGAGGGGCGATCATGGCGGTTCGGGCGGATTCGCGGAGCGAAGGGTGACCCGCGGCGCCGCCACCCTCGTCGGCTTCGGCGCCGTCCTCCTCTGGGCGACGCTCGCGCTGATGACGGCCGCCTCCGGCGCCGTGCCGCCGCTCCTCGTCAACGCGCTCTGCTTCGCCATCGGCGGGGCCATCGGCGCCATGAGCTGGCTCTTCCGCCCCGGCGCGGCGCGGGCGCTCCGGCAGCCGCTCGCCGTCTGGGCGGTCGGCGTCGGGGGGCTCTTCGGCTATCATTTCCTCTATTTCTCGGCGCTCCGGGCCGCGCCGCCCGTCGAGGCGAGCCTCATCGCCTATCTCTGGCCGCTCCTCATCGTCCTCTTCGCCGCGCTCGGGCCGGGAGGGCGGCTCCGGGCGCATCACCTTCTCGGCGCCCTCCTCGGCTTCGCGGGCGCGGCGCTGATCGTGACGGGGGGCGGCGCGGTCGCCTTCCGCGCGGAATATGCCGCGGGCTACGCGCTCGCCTTCGCGGCGGCCTTCGTCTGGTCCGGCTATTCCGTCCTCTCCCGCCGCTTCGCGACCGCGCCGACCGATGCGGTGGCCGGCTTCTGCCTCGCGACCGCCGCGCTCTCCCTCCTCGCCCATCTCGCGCTGGAGGAGACGGTCTGGCCCGCCGGCGCCGTCGAGTGGCTCGCCGTGATCGGGCTCGGCGCCGGGCCCGTCGGCCTCGCCTTCTACCTCTGGGACCGGGGGGTGAAGCAGGGGGACATCCAGACACTCGGCGCCGCCGCCTACGCCGCGCCGCTCCTCTCCACGCTCGTCCTCGTCGCCGCCGGGCGCGCTGCGGCGACATGGACGCTGGCGCTCGCTTGCCTCCTCATCACCTTCGGCGCCCTGATCGCCGCGAAGGACATGATCCTCCGCCGCTGAAGGAAGCTGGCGCCGCCCGCCCGCCCGCATTAGCCTTCCCTCGCGGCCGCAGCATCGGCCGCGAAGCGTGGGAGCGCCGCATGGCCGCGATCGTCGTTCCGGTCGAGGAATTCGACCTCGTCGTCTTCGGCGGGACGGGAGACCTCTCCCGCCGGAAGCTGCTGCCCGGCCTCTTCCACCGCTTCGCCGCGGGGCAGGCGCCCTCGGGCGCGCTCATCATCGGCGCCGCCCGCGCCGCGCTGGACCGGGCGGGCTTCCGCCGCTTCGCGCGCGAAGCGCTGGAGGAATTCGTCGCGCCCGAATACCGGCCGGAGGAGAAGGTCGCCGCTTTCCTCGAGATGCTGGACTATCAGCAGATCGACGCGGAGGGGGAGGGGGGCTGGCCCGCGCTCGGCCGCAAGCTCAAGGGGCGGGATGGGCGGCCCCGCGCCTTCTACCTTTCCGTCGCGCCGCAGATATTCGGCCCGATCTGCTCCCGCCTCGGCAAGGCCCGGCTCGTCACACCGCTGACGCGCGTGGTGGTGGAGAAGCCGCTCGGCCGCGATCTCGCCAGCGCGCGGGCGCTGAACGACCAGCTGGCGGCGACCTTCGACGAGCATCAGATCTACCGCATCGACCATTATCTCGGGAAGGAGACGGTGCAGAACCTGATGGCGCTGCGCTTCGCCAACGCCCTCTTCGAGCCGCTCTGGAACGCCCACCATATCGACCACGTGCAGATCACGGCGGCGGAGACGGTCGGCGTCGGCGCGCGTGGCGGCTATTATGACAAGAACGGCGCGGTGCGGGACATGGTGCAGAACCATCTCCTGCAGCTCCTCTGCCTCACCGCGATGGAGCCCCCCTCGCATTTCGACCCGGACGCGGTGCGGGACGAGAAGCTGAAGGTGCTGAAGGCGCTCCGCCCCATCGACGGCGCAGCGGTCGATACGGAAATCGTCCGCGGCCAGTATTCCGCCGGGCCGGACGGCCCCTCCTATCGCGAGGAGGCTGGCGATCCGCAGAGCGGCACGGAGTGCTTCATCGCCATCAAGATCGGGGTGGACAATTGGCGCTGGGCTGGCACCCCTTTCTACATCCGCTCCGGCAAGCGGCTGAAGGCGCGGCACACGGAGATCGCCATCCGCTTCCGCGACGCGCCGCATTCGATCTTCGGCGATGCGGCGGGGGCGCTCCGCGGCAACGTCCTCGTCATCACGCTCCAGCCGAACGAGGGGATCGAGCTCCGGCTCAACATCAAGGAGCCGGGGCCGGGCGGCATGCGCATCGTCTCCGCCCCGCTCGACATGTCCTTCGGCGCGGCGGTGGGCGCCGGCTTCCGGATGCCGGACGCCTACGAGCGGTTGCTGATGGACGTGATCCGCGGCGACCAGACGCTCTTCATGCGGGGGGACGAGGTGGAGGCCGCCTGGGCCTGGATCGACCCGATCATCGCCGCTTTCGAGAAGGGCCGGGCCGCGCCCTGCCCCTATCAGCCGGGTGGGGAGGGGCCGATGGAGAGCCACATCCTCCTGCATCGGGACGGACGGCGCTGGCGCGAGATCGCATGATCCCGTTTAACGCGCATGAGAGCGGCGAGGCGCTCGCGGCGGCGCTGGCGCGGGAGGCGGCGGAGACGCTCCGCGCCGCCATCGCCGTGCGGGGCCGCGCGCTTTTCGCCGCGCCCGGCGGATCGACGCCCGCCGCCTTCCTTGCCGCGCTCGCGGCGGAGCCGCTCGACCGGGCGCGCTTGACCGTCCTGCCGGGCGACGAGCGCTGGGTCCCGCCGGGGGACGACCGCTCGAACGAGGGGATGATCCGCCGCGCGATGCCGGGCGTCCGCATCCTGCCGTTCTGGCGCGCGGGGGAGGCGCCGGAAGAGGCCGCGCCGCGTCTTTCCGCCGAACTAGCCCCGCTCCTCCCGCTCGACCTCGCGGTGATCGGCATGGGGGAGGACATGCACTGCGCCTCCCTCTTCCCCGGCGCCGAGGCGCTTCAGGCCGCGCTCGCCGCCGATGCGCCCGCCGTCATGGCGATCAGCGCGCCGGGGGCGATCGAGCCGCGGCTTACGCTCACGCTGCCGCCGCTCGCCGGGGCGGGCAGGCTCGTTCTCCTGATCCGCGGCGAGGCGAAGCGCGCCGCTCTCGCGAGGGCGATGGAGACGGAGGACGGGCTCGCCGCACCCGTCTCCGCCGTCCTCCGCGCGGCGGCGTCTGCGAAAATCCGCTGGTCGCCGTGAGGGAATTGTCAACGGACGGAAAATAACGACGCCCCGGGGAATAAGCGGGGAGGCTGCGCGTTTTCCCTGCGTGTGGCGCCTCGCGCCGGCGACAAGAAGGATAGAACACATGGCCATCATCAGGGTTGACGTCTTCGGCGCCTCGCTTGCGCTCGTCTCGGACGACTTGAGCCGGGAGACGATCCGCAACGGCGTCTACACGCTCTTCGACGCATCCGGCGCCATCGTCGAGACGCGGGACGCCGCCGAGGAGGATCGCGCGCGCTTCTTCGCCACGGCGGCCGAGTTCGAGGCGTCGCTCGGCCCGATCTCGGCGCCCGTCAGGGAAGTCGAGGTCGAGCGGGACGAGATCGAGGTCGAGTATCGCGGCGGCGCCGAGGAGGAGATCGACGAAGACCGCTACAAGCGGAAGGACGAGGCGGGCCGCACCATCGTCGACCGTGTGGCGACGGATGAGGATTTCGCGCGGCTCGAAGCCGCGGCGGCGCAGGCCGGCCTTTCATTCGGCGGCGGCGCGGACGACCGGGACGACGACGACCGCAGCGATGATGACGACGACCGCGGCGATGACGACCGGAACGACGATGACCGCCGCGAGGATGACGACGACCGTAGCGGGGACGACCGCGGCGGAGACGACCGGGATGACGACGTCCGCAATGACGACCGCGACGACAGCGGGCGACCGGGGCATGATCGCACCGGCTCCGACCGCCGGGACCGTCTGGACGGCTCCGACGACGACGACACGCTCGACGGCGGCGCCGGCCGGGACCGGCTGCGCGGCGAGGACGGCGACGACGCGCTCTTCGGCGGGGACGACAGGGACGATCTGCGCGGCGGCGCCGGGGCCGATACGCTCTTCGGCGGCGAGGGGAATGACCGCGCCCGCGGCGGCGAAGGCGACGACGACCTCTTCGGCGAAAGCGGGAACGACCGTCTGAAGGGCGGGAGCGGCAATGACGAGATATTCGGAGGCGACGGAAACGACCGGGTGATCGGCAATTCCGGCGACGACACGCTGAGCGGCGGCGACGGGAACGACCGCGCCAAGGGCGGCTCCGGGAACGACGTCCTCAACGGCGACGCCGGGAACGACCGCCTCGCGGGCGGCTCCGGCGACGACACGCTGGACGGCGGCGAGGGCGAGGACCGCTATAATGGCGGCACAGGCGCCGATACGCTGGTCTTCACCGTGGACGGAGCGGCGGAACGGGTCAGCGGCTTCCAGGACGGGATGGACGTGATGGATGTCTCCGCCTTCGGGCTGACAGGCTTCGATGACATCTCCGCCGAGCAGGTCCGCTTCGACGTCGTGATCGACCTCGGCGGCGGCGACACGATCCGCCTCCAGCGGTTCGACCTCGACGACCTCGACGCTTCGGACTTCATCTTCTGAAGCCGAATGCGCCGGGCGGGCCTTTCACCCGCCCGGCGCCCGCCGGATCAGCGTGACGCCGATTTCCGCCCCCGTCTCCGGATGATAGGTGCGGAGCCGCTCCACGCCCCCCGCGTCTCGCGTGAGGAGCGAGAGCGCGCCGGGGCCGGCGCCGACGGCCACGATCGTTTCGCCTTCCGGCGCCGCCACCTCGGCGGCGACCGGCGCGGAAAGCGGGCGCGGCCCCTCCTCCATCAGGATGCGGATGACAAGCGTCGCCGCGATGACGATGATGCCGATGGTGAGCGTCGCGGTCAGCACCGTGACCATGAGGCGCAGGCGCCGGAAGCCCGGCGGCTCCGCCAGTTCAGGGCCCTCCGCATCGGGAGGCGAAACCGGTGAGGGCATGAGCGGCTTGGCCTCCTCCGTCGCAGGGCTCAAGGCGTCGGATGCCGGGCGCGCCAAGTCAAGGGAGGCTGAGGACGCTCTCGCGCAGGTTGCGCCTACGTGCTAGAATCTCGGCGAGTTGCGCCATAGCGGAGATGCATCGTGGCGATTGCGATACAGGGGCGCTTTGTTTCTCCGCCGCAACACGCTCGGGCCGGACAGGCGAGTGACGGAGCGTTCGCGGTGGACCCGGTGGTCTTGCGCAAGGTCGGTCCTGGCGCGCCGCTGCCGGCCGCGTTGCGCGCGCGGATGGAAGGCGTCTTCGGAGCCGATTTCTCCGCCGTGAGGGTTCACGTCGGCCCTCAGGCCGGATCGATCGGAGCCATCGCCTTCGCCGCGGGAGCGGACCTCTATTTCACCCCGGGCAGCTACCGCCCCGAGACGGCGGAGGGGCGGCGGCTCATCGGGCATGAACTGGCCCATGTGGTGCAGCAGAGACAGGGGAGGGTGCGCGCCGCCGCCTCCGGCCTATGCGTGGTGCAGGATCCCGCACTGGAAGCTGAGGCCGAGCGTATGGCCCGGCGCGTCGAAGCCGAGCCTCCGGTCCGCGCATTGCAGGCCATGCAGGCTTCGCCCGCCGCTGCGGCTCCGGCGAATTCGATACAGCCGTTCCGGCATGCGCCCCGAGACCAGCCCAACAAGTACAAGAGCCGTCAGGTCATCATGGACCGGCGCGACAGGCGCATGCATGAAGCAGAGGAGAGACGGCGAAAATTTCTCGACCTCGACCGCTACATCCGCAACGTCGTCGGGCCATGGGCCACGCAGGCGAGGATTGCGCAGATCATCGCGGAGGACTTCGACGCGCTCGGTCATGACAAGACGCTCAAGACCAAGCCGTCGATGGTCAGTTTCGGCGTCAAGGGCGCCCCGAAGGGCTCGCAGCCCGTGCTCGGCCATGCCCGTTTCGGATATGTCGCGCCGTCGCGGATCAAGGGCCGCAAGGGCGACGACCCGAAGCACAACCGGGCGATCTACCGCGGTTTCGTCGAGCAGGAGTTCTCCGGGGGAGCGAAGGGGGGAGGCGGGCCCGCAGTACGCATCTACGTCACTGTCGCCTCGGAAGCCAAGGTCAACAAGGACGGGACGAGCGACTACAAGGACATTCAGCAGGTCGCCGGGCGGGTGAAGATCTACACGGGGACGCAGGCCAACCCCATTCTCTGGGTCAACGCGGGCCAGCCGCTTCGCGCGATCAAGTGGTACGAGAAGTACAAGGTTCAGGATGCAAGCTACAAGCCGCTGATCCGGTCGTTCCTCATCTCGAACGCGGCGTTCAGGGAGATATCGAAGAATGCGGGGCTGGAGGCCGAGGCGGGCCGAAAGGAGAACCGCGGGCGCAGCTTCAATGTGGACCGGCACTATGCGAGCGATCAGTTCGGCGTTCGCGGAAGCGACCTGCGCAAGCTGTCCGAGGCTGCCATTCCCGGCTCGCTCATCACCTATACCGACAATCCGGCCCATGTGACGAAGCGCACCGCCGGCAGGATCGAGAGCCCGGGCGTGCTCAGAACGAGGCTCGGCGTTCCCCAGGAGACGATCCAGGGCATCTGGGTCGATCCGGTGAAAGGCGATTTTGCGGACAAGAAGGTCTTTGGCCGGAAGGCTGACGGCCTGATGGACGCTTACGCCATCTGGACCGGACAGGACATCTTTCTTTCCGACAAGATGAAGTCGATCCCAATTGACCGGCGCCGCCGCCTGATGGCGGATGAGTTGCGGGCCATCGGCAAGTTCATTCCTGCGGAGTACTGGGAGCGCATCGAGCGCGGCGAGGTTCCCGCTGATATAGCCAAGGGCCTTTAGCGGAAGGCGCGGTTCTGCTGGCCGCGATAGGGGGGCCTTGCGTCATGGATCATCAGGAAGACGCGCCGGAGCCCCTGCTCCTCCGGGCCCCGCCGGATTCGGCCGGCCTCCGGCTCGACCGGGCGCTGGCGGAGGTTCTGCCCGAAGGGCTCAGCCGCTCCCGCCTCGCCGCGCTGATCCGGGCCGGCGCGCTCTCGCTCGGCGGCGAAACGGTCAGCGACCCCCGCGCCAAAGTCAAGCCGGGGGCGGACTATCTCCTGCTCCCGCCCGAGCCGGAGGCGGCGGAGCCTGAGCCGGAGGCGATCCCGCTCGTCGTGGTCCATGAGGATGCGGACCTCGTCGTGGTGGACAAGCCGGCCGGCATGGTCGTCCACCCGGCGCCGGGGGCGGAGCGGGGCACGCTTGTCAATGCGCTTCTCCATCATTGCGGGGATAGCCTCTCGGGCGTCGGCGGCGTCCGGCGCCCCGGAATCGT